>JBIIRF010000041.1:0-11532 GCA_044341715.1 Bacteroidia bacterium
GCCATCAATACACTCGATCCGGATTTCCCGGTAGATTTTAACTTCAGTGATTTTATCCATGGAGAAGATGCGTCTTATAATTTTATCAGAAACTATCATTAATGCTTACTCCCGATTTCTCTGAATTTCCGGTATTTACAACACAGCGTCTTGTTCTCCGGCAGATGCATATAAGTGATGCTGCTACTTTGATGTATTTCCGTTCGGCACCCGAGCTGAATGTTTATTCCATTCGTGAACCTGCAACATCCATTATTGCAATGGAAGAATTGATCAACCGAATGCTGGAATCAGAACGCAAAGGCGAAGGAGTGCATTGGGCACTTGAGTTACGAGATAGGCCGGGCGTAATGATCGGCGATATCGGTATCTGGAAAGTTCTTCGTGAACATCATCGCGGTGTGCTGGGTTATGTTTTACGAAAAGAACATCAGGGGAAAGGATTAATGTCGGAAGCACTGCAGGCTGTCATACAATATGGATTCAATGAAATTAATCTGCATTCTTTAATCGCTGAAGTAAATCCTCAAAACATTGCTTCCTTTCAATTACTCGAACGTATGGGCTTCCGTCGCGAAGGTTTGTTTCGTGAAGATGTTTATTTCAGAGGGGAATTTCACGATACGGCGGTGTATAGTCTGCTAAGGTCTGATATGAAAAGTAACTTCTGAAAATGATATAGGAAGATGTAGAAAATAAAAATGCTCATCCGTGTAGTACAGATGAGCATTTTTATTTTCTACTATTTCTCCTTAATTAAAATATTCCTTCATTCGTTCGAAGAAACTTTTGTCGCCTTTGCCCGGATTGGGTTTGAAGTTTTCGGCGTCGCGTAGTTTCTCGAGTGTTTTCTTTTCTTCGGAGCTGAGTTGCTGAGGTGTCCATACATTGATGTTGACCAGTAAATCGCCTCTCGAGTAGGAGTTGAGTGCAGGTACACCTTTGCCTTTTAAGCGCAATACTTTTCCGCCTTGTGTTCCTGCGTCGATTTTGATTTTGGCTTTTCCTTCCAATGTGGGAACTTCTACAGATGTGCCAAGTGCTGCATCAATGAAGCTGATATATAAATCATAAATCAGGTGTTCGCCGTCGCGTTGGAGTTGTGGATGTGGTATTTCTTCTACTACGATGAGCAGATCTCCGGGTATTCCGCCACGCTCTGCTGCATTTCCTTTTCCGCTTACATTGAGCTGCATACCTTCTGCAACGCCTGGTGGTATGTTGATGCTGATAATTTCTTCGCCTTGTTGTACTCCATTTCCGGCGCATGATTTACACTTGCTGGCTATGGTTTGGCCTTCTCCATGACATTGCGGACATGTGGTGATGGTCTGCATCTGTCCGAGAAAGCTATTGGTGACTCTCCGGATTTGTCCGCTGCCTTTGCACATTCCGCAGGTAGTGAACGATCCTTGTCCGGCTTGTGCGCCTGATCCTCCGCAGGTCTGGCATCCTACAAGTTTGTTTACTTTGATTTTCTTCTCTGCTCCTTTGGCAATCTCTTCGAGGGTGAGCTTTACTTTGATGCGCAGATTGGATCCGCGGTTTACTGTTCTTCTTCCTCCGCGTCCGCCACCTCCGCCGCCAAAGAAACTTTCAAATGGATTGCCTCCTCCGAAAATATCTCCGAACTGACTGAAGATATCGTCCATGTTCATGCCATGTCCGCCTCCAAATCCTCCTGCACCACCCATGCCTCCATGACCAAACTGATCATACCGGCTTTTCTTTTCCGGATTGCTGAGTACTTCGTAGGCTTCGGCCGCTTCTTTGAATTTATCTTCTGCTGCTTTGTCGCCGGGGTTTTTATCAGGGTGATACTTCAGCGCCATCTGACGATACGCCTTCTTGATATCCGCTTCTGCAGCACCTTTCGCTACTCCTAATACTTCGTAATAATCGCGTTTTGACATTTTAACTACCTATAACAACTTTGGAATAACGAATTACTTTATCATTCAGCCAATAGCCTTTTTCTACTTCGTCGATGACTTTTCCTTTCTTGGTCGGATCTTCAACAGGCATGTTGGTGATGGCTTCGTGTAATTCAACGTCGAACTCTTTCCCGATGGCTTCGAAGGCTATGAGGCCTTTCTGTTCGAGTGTGGATTTGAGTTTATTGTGGATGAGCAGAATGCCTTCCTTCATGGGATTATCAGTGGAGTCTCCAATCGCTTTGAGTGCACGATCTAAATCATCGAGTACAGGTAAAAGTGCGGAGATTGTATCTGCTCCAGCCGTGCGGATGAGCTCTGCGCGTTCTTTGATGCTGCGGCGTTTGTAATTCTCAAATTCGGCATATAAGCGAAGGTGGTTGTCCTTCAGTTCTGCTACTTCTGCTTCGAGTTTGGCTGTTGGATCTTCTTCCAGTGGCTTTTGCTCTGATGCTTCTGCTTCCGATGAGCGTTGAATTTCTTCGGCTATCGGGTCTTGTAATTCATTCGATTTTTCAGGGTCCTGACTCATCACTTTGCGCTTTGTAAACGGGTTCTTGATTTTCATGAAATGTGCGGGGGCGACACAAAAATACTGCCATTCGCCCAATGAGGACAAAATGGCAGATTTTAATTGCTAACATGAAAAAAGCCTCCGTTTGGGGGGAGGCTTTTTGTTGGAATGAAAGGGAGTGCTATCCGTTTCGTTTGTCGTATTAATTGGCTACCAATGATTCCAGAGTGGCTTCGAGGTTGGCTCCGCGTAATCCTTTAGCTACTATGTTGCCTTTTCCGTCGATCAGGAAGTTGGCAGGGATAGAATTTACACCGTAAAGAGCAGCAGGACGTGATTGCCATCCGCCTAAATCGCTTACGTGGTAAGGCCATTCGAGTTTATCTTTTGCAATGGCTTTGATCCATGCATCCTTGTTCTGATCAAGTGAAACACTGTAGATGGTGAATCCTTTGCCGTTTTTGAATTTGGCGTTCTTGTATTTGTTGTAGGCGTTTACCACATGTGGATTTTCCATGCGGCAGGGTCCACACCAACTTGCCCAGAAATCAAGAAGTACCATTTTGCCTTTTAATGAGCTGAGGGCTATGGTTTTACCTTCAGGACTTGCATAGGCCAGATCGGTAGCCTTACTACCAACGGAGGTACCGGTTGCTTGTGGTGCCGGCGTGAATGATGGGAGCGTAAGGACTGCCAGAGCCGTAAATGCGCTGAATCCCAATAGGATTGCAATTTTTTTCATATCGGAAGATCTGTTTTTTCTTAGAGTTGTACGAAGTTAACAAAGATAATACCAAAACCGGCGGAGCGCTACATTAAATTGAGAAAAGCATAACAGGGAAACAGATCTTCAGGTATTATTCAGGATTCCGGGTTGCCTGATATATCCGTCGATTTGGCAGATCTTGCCCGGTTATCGCCATAGCGGGTTTTTTCTGCAGATAATCATGAAAAATGCCCTATGATGATCAACTTAGATTCACCATAGGGCATCGTTGTACCCGAATTATCCGGATAGCTTATTTACAATCTTTCGATTCGCGGATGATCTTTATCGCGTCCGTAGCCTGTTGAATTTTCGGATCGATGGCCAATACACGATTCCAGTAGTCGAGTGATGCTTTGCAATCCTTTTTGCGGAGATAAGCAACTGCGATGTAGCTATTAGCTTCAATCAATTCCTTGCTGTATTTTACTGCATTCGCTGAATCAGCTGTGACGATCTCTATGTAACGCTGGTAGTGTGGTATTGCGGAAAGTGAAGAGTAAGTAGAATCCAATTGTCCGTTGGTTCGTCCGCGGTAAAGGTGTCCATTCGGCCAGTTAGGGCTCATCGTAGTTACTTTCGTGAAGATACTATCGGCCTCTACGAAGTTTTTGGCAGAATAAAGTGCGCGTCCGAAGGTGAAGTAATCTCCGCTGCTGATTTTTGGGATGTTCGCAAATTTCTCACGGTAAGCAAGTACTGCTACATCATACTTTTTCGCCTTGGTAGCCATCTTCGCCAACTCATCGTAGAGATCTCCATTGCGTGGATCATTCTGAATTGCACGACGCAGATAATCTGCTCCCAACGAATCATTGCCGGCTTTAGCGAGCACTTTACCATAGCAGGCAAAGTCGCGACCGATACGACGAGCTGTATCACTTTCAGTAATTGAAAATGCTTTTTCAATGCAGCGACGTGCAGTATCCTGCTGATTGTTTTCGTAAGCGACATACGCCATAATGCGCATCATGGCAAGATTTGCTGAATCTACACGAGTAATATTGTTAAGCTCTGCCTGAGCACCTTTATTGTCTTCACTTTCATGTAAGAAGAAAGCATATCGTAAACGGGCACCGGTATTATTTTTCGAAAGATCCAGGTATTTTTTATAGTGCGCTTTTGCTTTTTCTATGTCACGTTTTTTGAAACTGATTTCTCCCATTTCACGATAGGCAGGTGCGAAGTTAGGGTCCATCTGCACACATTTTTCAAATTCAATTAATGCACCATCATAGTTGGTAGAACGACGATAGAGTTGTCCTTTGTGCAGCACGGCCTTTACTTGTGTTTTATCTAAGTCGAGGGCTTTGTTGTAGTTGGTGGCTGCCAGTGTTCCGTTGTTCAATTCAGAGTATAAATCGCCTTGGAGGTTGTACACTTCCGGATTTTTCGGATCCAGTTTCACTGCCAGATCAAGATACGTTTGAGCCGACATCAGATCCTGCGCTTTTGGATAATGCATCAATGCTTCACCGGCTTCCATCAGTACCAATGCATTTTTTCCGGCACCTAGTTTTACTGCCTGTTCAACGAGTGGTTTTCCTCCGGCAAGATCTCCTTTGCTGAGTTTGATTTCTCCCTGTCCGATTAAGTTCAGTGGGTTAGCCGGATCTTTTTCGAGACCTTTTGCGAAGGCTTCAGCAGCTTTCTCAGGTTGTTCTGCATCGAGCCAGTTCTCTCCGTAATAGTAGTATAATGCCCCGTTATTGGGTTCTTTGATCAGGAGTTGCTGATACATCTCTGCAGCCGCTTCCTGTTGCTCATTTTCATTGAGGCGAATGGCGTCTTTCAGCGATTGTGCGTTGATGGTAAATCCTGAGAAGACCAGGAAGGGGAGGATTAAACTGCGTTTCATTTTGTATTGGGTAATTACTGAAGGATATTAATTCAATTTGATATCACGTGTGTAAGGTGAAGAGGGGAGGAGTCCGGAAAGACGTACAATCCGCTGTCCCTGTTCGCCGGCCATGAAGGAGGCAAAGCCTGTGCCAAGTCCATGACGACCTTCCCGGTTAATCATGTAAACTTCACGCTTGAGTGGATATTCACCGGTGAAGAGATAAGCCTGGAAGGGACCGAAGTAATCGTTGGGATAAATCGGATCAACTATCGTCGACAACCATACCACACGAATGCGTTTGCTGAAACTTAGCATTTTCGGATCGTCTTTATCGCTGATCCAGTTGACACCAATCACTCCGATTGCATTTTTGTTGGCAGAAACATAATCAATTACTGCTGCATTGTTCTTGGCCGCATAGCAGTACGAAGGGAAATTCGCAGATCCACCCATCAGACTATCTTTTAGAAAACGAACGGTCGATGATCCTGCATGATCGAATACAAAGGTGAGATCACCGAGTGTGGAGTTCGGATGCAGCTCTTTCCAGGTCTTGATTTTACCGGCCAACAAATCCTTCAGCTGCGACATCTGCAATAAACTATCCGGATTATCAGGGTGAATAATGAGGGCTAATGCATCAATGGCAACTTTGGTTGTTACCGGAATCAGATTTCTCGATTTGAAAACCGCTTCTTCCGAAGGCAATAAAGTACGGGTAGCCATAATCACCTTCACGGAATCATTCAACAAATCTTTGAAACACTCCGATTCAGGTTTGTAATCTACATTCAGCGTTGCATATCGGTATAAACCCATGAATGTATCCTTCCCGGCATCCATAAACGGTTGCAGGGTTTCGTCACCAGCCATCTTTACCTTTCCGGATGTGGGGGTGTCGCTATAGGGTTTGTTGAAGTCGGTGCCACATGCGCTGATCAGGAAGGGCACTAACAACAGAAACAACTTTTTCTTCATGGGATTTTAACGCAAAAGAGGCGGGGTTTCGCCTCTGTGCAAAGATCATAAAGTAATCGGAATGTAAAAAGGGTTTTGAGAGCGGAAATGTTAAACATTCGTCATGTTTAGGCCCTTCTTTTGGACTAATTGATCTTCGAAGACCGATTTTGCAAGCTGGATAGCGCAGATGTAGCTTCCATGTGTTGAACTTTGCGGTAAAGAAGCCAGTCAGGAATTAAGAAATTAGGTATAACTTATTCGAGTCAACTCTTGAGGATATTCAGCAGTTTATGTGCTTTCTTTTTCAGTGCTTTCTTTCAACATTTTCAATCTCTTGAATCGCAGGAAAGCGTAGCCAATGAGCATCAGTCCTAATACCCAGTGTTTCCAGCCCGGGAGAAAATTCTGCATAGCCGGTGCGAACATTACAAACAATCCCAGAATGATGTACAGCCCGGTCATGATGAGCGTAAAGTAGTAGAGGGGAGATGGTTTCGACATGCACAAATATAGGCAGGATCGGGGAATGTACATGAACTTACTCGGCCTGATAACAGGCTTACGAAAATGGAACGCGGATGAAGCAGATCGGATCGATTTACGCGGATAGGCAGTGATGAAAATCAGCTAATCATTCAACCTGTTTTTCATGGCAATTGATACATGCGAAAAAGGCTGCCTCCGGATGGAAACAGCCTTTTTGCAAAGAGGTCAATAATCTTATTTCAGAGAGAATACGATCGGCATGTTGAACTGTACGTTTACAGGTCGACCGTTTTGTTTAGCAGGTTTAAAGGCCGGCATCATTTTCACGACGCGCGTTGCTTCTTCATCACATCCGCCTCCGATTCCGCGCAATACTTTCACGTCGCGAATTGATCCGTCTGGTCCGACAACGAATGTCACATACACACGACCTTCGATTCCGTTTTCACGGGCGAGAGCAGGGTACTTGATATTCTTTTGCAGGAATGTGATACGTGCTTCTTCACCGCCCGGGAACTCAGCCTGCTCTTCTACGAAGGTAAAGATCTTACCTGCGTCGGGATCAGCTACGGGTTCTTCATCTGGAAGTTCGGTGGCGTTATCATCACCTTCCTGTGTAACCACACCCACGTTGGTTTCACTCAATTCTTCCTGGGGTGGTGGCTGGTCTTCATCCTCAATCTCACGATCAACTACAACCGGCGGTGTAAATTTCACCGTTTCGATTGTGGGAGGTGGTGGTGGGGGTGGAGGGGGAGGTGGTTCATTCTTATCAATGGGAGGTGGTTCCTTCAGATCAACGGTTACTTCTACCGGCTTTTCAACTCCAGCATCATCACCGGGGTTAAGGAAATTCATAATCACCGGACCACTGATCAATAAGGTAAATACAGCAAGCGAAATCAACAAAGCCTGCGCTGTTGTTTTGTTGTATCCTTTTCTGATAACATATGCACCGAATTCTTTATTCCGGTTTGCAAATACCAGTTCAGCACGCTCAGGAGAGGTAGGGCTGTCCCAGCTCTGACGCATAAGCATGTTCAGATTGAATACAGTTGTTTCCGCTTTCTGTAGTGCATCATCGCCTTTCGAGATATACTCAAATGCGCCGTGTTGCATAGCCTGGTTTGCCACATCAATTTTATTCTGCCCGGAAAGCATTACACATTCCGTTTTCGGCAGTTTAGACTTGATAACTTTCAGCAATTCCACGCCATTCATTGCATCCCGTACCTGTGAGTCCAGGTTATAATCGAGGAATACAATAGAAGGTTTGTCTTTCTCTAAAAATTTCAGACATTCCTCTCCGGTCGCAAATACTTTTATCTCGCACTTATGAACCTTTACAAGATGGTCCTTCAGGATTTCAGCCTGAAGCGGTTCATCATCTACGATATAAATTAATTGTTTTACGTCTGCCATAATGATACGTTTTACCAAACAAGATGCTTAGAGGCAACGTTCGCGTAGGTTGAAGTTTGTTTAGTCGTCATTACTGGAAGGATTTAATCAAGTCAAATTCCTGTTGGCCGATGTCAACAATCGCATATTTACCAATCATGGTGATGTTCAACTCATCGAGTACATCAACCACGTTTTTGTATACTGCTTTGTCATCTGCTTTTACCAGTACCATCAGGGCTCGTTTATCACCTTTTACCTCAACTTCCATTCGCTTCAATGTAGTGTCAGCCATATTTGACTTTACAGCCTGATCACGCAATTGCTTGATCTTATCTACTGCGAATGCATTTTTATCGAGGAAGAGTTTACGAAGTCCGTTCGGGGAATAGTCAGTAGGAGTGAGTTTGGTTTCCGGTTTTAACTCGCCGAAATACCAATACACTTTATTGTCGCCGCTTAACAAAATAGTCACTGCATTATTTACCAGTGTCTGGTTGTCTTCATTTTCAGGTTTTACCGGCATGTTGATCTCCATCGTCTTTGGTTTTCCAAAGGTGGTGGTGAGCATGAAGAAGGTGAGAAGGAGGAAGGCCAGATCCACCATCGGGGTCATGTCGATGTGTGTACTTTGCTTCTTCGCTCTTATCTTACCATGTTTCCCTTTCTTACCGGAGCCTTGGTCGTTGCTTTGTACTTCTGCCATTTTAGTTCTCGGTTAAGGGGTTGGATTATCTTCTAATGCGGTAATTAAATTGAATCGATTTACTTTCATCTCCTGAAAAATTTCGATTACGCGTTTTACTGCGGTGTAGTTGGCTTGTGAATCACCCTTGATGGCGAAACGCATTTGCTTTTCTTTTTCCACATCCGGATTCAATTGAGCATCAGCTAAACGGCCATAACGGATCCAGTCTGCAAGCTGATTGTTCAGTGAATCATAAGGGATGCCTACACTTTGTCGCATAAACTTTTTCCGGTCTTCTTCGCCCATAGGGAGGTACTGTTTTAATTGTTCAACAGTCATTCCGAATGTGGTCATTACCGAAAAACGTTTGTAATCGTTTTCTTCGAACTTCACGTTATATTTTGCACCCATTTGTTCGAGCATCACCCGGCGAATTTCGCGTCCTTCAAGGTTGAAGAATACACGGTTGCCTTTATCAATGCTTACAACCATTACTTTTTCCGGCAGGATTTTTTCAGAGATAGACGACGGGGAGTCGATAATCACCGGTTCATCCGGACGGAATTGGGTGGTTAACATGAAGAACGTTACCAGGAGGAAGGCCAGATCCACCATCGGCGTCATGTCGAGGGATGGACTCTTTTTAGGCATCTTCACTTTTGGCATACGTCTCTGTTTTTAGAGGGTTAAAATGATTGAATTAGTTACGGGTGGTGAAGGTCTGCACAATAGAGTAGCCGGCCTCATCAATTCCATAAGTAATTGAATCAATTTTGTTGGTGAAGTAGTTGTAGAAGATGATCGCAATCGCTGAAGTACCGATACCAAGACCAGTATTGATCAAGGCTTCAGAGATACCTGTCGCGAGAGCTACTGCATCCGGAGCACCTGCCTGCGCAAGAGCCGCGAACGCACGAATCATACCGATTACCGTTCCGAGCAGTCCCATGAGGGTAGCGATCGAAGCGATCGTAGAGATGATGATCAGGTTTTTAGAAAGCATAGGAAGTTCGAGGGTAGTCGCTTCTTCGATTTCTTTCTGGATAGCTGCGATCTTATGTTCTTTGTCAAGACCTTTTTCGCCTTCCATCTGCTTGTAAGCACCAAGACCGGCACTAACTACAGCAGCGATAGATCCTTTCTGACGATCACACTCTTTACGAGCTGCATCTACATCTCCTTTAGAAAGAGACATACGGATTTTGTGAATGAAGCTGTCGATGCTTCCGTTTCCTTTTGATTTGTTTACAGTCACAAATCGCTCAATTACGAAAGTGATTACAATCACCAGTAATGCCATCAGGATTGGTACAATGAATCCACCTTTGTAGATGATTCCAAGGAAGTTGCCCGGAAGTGGGTTTAACTCCGGATTGTTGTCCTGGAAATTGGCCGGGTTGCCCAGGATGAATTTGTAGATAAGGTAACAGAGGACAAGGGCGGCCGGGATCACAATCGCAGCCAGCATCCCCTGGATGCCGGAGCCTGATTTGTTCTGACTCATAATGCTCGTTTAGTTTTTGTTAAGTTATAGAAGTTTTAATTTTTATTCTCGTTTTCAGAGGGGCGACAATATTAAGGAATCCCAGTGAACCTCAAAACGGTGGAAGGTTAATAAATTGTTGTTTAGCCCCTTAAATGTGACCCTGTGTTGACAGTAACCGGATTTTAAGGGTTTTCTTAAAGATTTGCCGGTGAACAGGTTAGAAATTCGGGCTAACTTCTGAAGTTGGTGAACTGAAGCGGGATACCGGCATCAAAACCTTTAACTTGAGCTATAACAGCCTGTAAATCATCTAGTTTCTTCCCCGTGACGCGAAGCTGATCATCCATTATTGAAGCCTGAACTTTTAATCCTGAATCTTTGATCACTTTGACCAGTTTTTTGGCGGTTTCTTTGTCGATTCCTTTTTTAACGGTGACTTCCTTCCGGATCATGTTTCCGCTGGCATAATGCTCTTTTCCAAAATCAAGTGCAGCCGAATCCAGCCCCTGTTTCATCATTCGGGAAATTAAAATATCTTGTATGGCCTTGATTCTCATGTCGTTTTCGGTGATAAACATGATAACCATCGTTTTTTTATCGAGGTTTAATTCGGTTTTGGACCCATGAAAATCATACCTGGAGGTAATTTCTTTTATCGCCACATTAATGGCATTGTCCAGTTTCTGGAGGTCGATTTCGTTGACAATATCGAAAGAAGGCATAACAGTAAATTTCTCCAAAAATAATAAAACTACAATGTCTTCTACCAGCTGGTGTCAGAGAGATAGAATTGTGATATATGTGTAAAAATCAGCTATGTTCTGCACCATTATTCATGGAGTTCATCCTATCTTTGGAAGGAACAACAAATAATTGCCTTCTATGCGTTCTCTCTTTGCCACCCTGGCTCTACTTGGGTGTGCTTTCGTTTCTTTTGCTCAAGTGTCCCTTCGTGCGGATTATCGTCCTCCTGTAGTTATTAACGGAGATACCTTGGCGTATCCCTGGACAGGTGGGTTCAACAGTGTAGTGCCGGTGGAGATGGAGTTTAATGGAGATACTTTGATGGATCTTTTTTTATTCGATAGAGCAGGTAATCGCATAACTCCATTCGTCAATAACGGATCAACCGGAACAGATGCGTATGTGTTTGCTCCACAGTATCTGTCAACACTACCGGTATTGCATGATTGGGTACGTTCGGCAGATTATGATTGCGATGGTGATCTTGATCTTTTCACCTATACAAATTCAGCGATGGGTGTGTGGAGAAATGATTATGCAGTTGGTACAGGTCTGCAGTTTACGTTGGTTACATCGCAGATTGATTCATGGTATGGTTCATTGCAAAACGCAGTTTTTGTTGGTCCGGTAAATATGCCGGCATTAGTGGATGTGGACGGCGACGATGATCTGGATATTATCACTTTTGCGAATTCCAGTAACTATCTGGA
>JBIIRF010000304.1:0-3510 GCA_044341715.1 Bacteroidia bacterium
GGAAGATTTACCGGACATACCATGATTTTATCTCCGAACATGTATTGGTCAGTGCGGTACAATGACTCAGTATCTTCCTGATCAGTCATCACCAGTGGCCGCACCATTGGTGTTCCATAGGTAGAATGTTGCCAGAATGTAGTATAGATATAAGGCAGTAACTGGTAACGTAACTGAATATATTTTTTTGCAATGAACTCTACTTTTGATCCATACGACCATGGTTCCTGTGGCTCAGCACCCGGATCATTTCCTGCTGAGTGCGTACGTGTAAATGGATGGAAAACGCCCATCTGAATCCAACGTGCAAATAATTCGCCATCAGGATTACCGATGAATCCACCGATATCGGAACCGGCAAAAGAAATCCCCGACATTCCTAATCGCTGAATCTGCATATTTGCGATCCACATATGTTCCCATGTAGCGATGTTGTCACCTGTCCATACTGAGCTAAATCGCTGAGCACCGGAGTAGCAGGAGCGGGTAATGACAAATGGACGATTCGGATAGAGGAATTTTTTTATACCATCGTAGGTCGCGCGTGCCATCTGCATTCCGTACACGTTATGCGCTTTACGGTGACTACATGGATCTCCATCGTAATCGTGACGTACATCTTCAGGGAAAGTGCCGATTTCAAATACCGCAGGTTCGTTCATGTCGTTCCATACACCGCGTACGCCCATACGGATCATCTCTTCGAAAAGACCGCTCCACCAGCGACGTACTTCAGCATTTGTATAATCAGGGAAATTGCAAGCGCCAGGCCATACATCTCCTTCCATCAGATCGCCATCTGCCCGTTTGCAGAAATAGTCGTTCTTAAGTCCTTCCTGGTATACCCAATATTCGGGATCAATTTTAATTCCCGGATCAATAATGACAATCGTTTTAAATCCTTTTTCCGCCAGATCACCCATGAGCTTCGCAGGTTTCGGAAAACCATCTTTACTCCAGGTGAAACAGCGGAAGCCTTCCATGTAGTCGATGTCAAGATAAATCGCATCGCAGGGTATTCCGCGGTCACGAAACTCCTGCGCAATCTCCCGCACTTGTTTCTCCGGAAAATAGCTCCATTTACATTGATGATATCCTAAAGCCCACATAGGCGGCATCTCCGGTGTTCCAGTCATGCCGGCATATTGCTGAACCACATTCATCAGGTCGGGACCATAAATGAAGTAGTAGTTCATCTCTCCACCTCTTGCCCAGAAACTGCATACGTCGAATTGCTCTTTACCGAAATCGAAAATAGTGCGAAAGGTGTTGTCAAAGAAAATGCCGTATCCAATATCATGGTGGAGTCCCATGTAGAAAGGTATGTTCTTATAAATCGGATCCTGGTCTTTTTTGAAACCGTAGGTATCTGCGCCGTAGTTCTCGATGCGTTTTCCGCGGAGGTTTAATTCCATCGGTTTATCACCCATCCCGAAGAACACTTCTCCGTCCTGAATTTTCTTAGAGCAGTAATTGATTTTACCGCCTTTTTTAATGTAGTGCTGCCAGTGAAATCCTAGTTCCTCTTCGCTGATGATATTGTATTTGCGGTCGAGGATAGTAACCTTAAGGTTTTTCTTATAAATCTGTACCACCAGATGATCGGTCATAAGGTCGAACTTGTGTCGATCTTCGTAAACGGATAAATTGGCCGGTTGGATGGTGAAGTTGTCTGCAGTAGCGTAGGAGAAGTCGCGTTGAAATTTTCCGTTAGGCGCATAACGGAATCGTACGATTTTGTCTGAAAAGATTTTTACTTCGAGTACGGTGTCGGCCGTGTGGAAGTGAAAGATCTGTCCTTCCTGCTTATAAGACTTTACTTCTGTCGGAAAGTATTTGACAGAGTATTTGTCTTTTTTGATTTCCATAAGTTGGGGTTTCTTTAGGCAACAAAATTGCTGTTATGTATGGGGATATTCCGGTATGAACAACTCTTGTTTTACACGTGAGTTTGTTAATAGTCGAAATAGAGTATACGTGAAACCCTTTCGAAAGGTTCTGTTTAGTGCGTAATTATCAGTTTCCCCCTTGAAATACGGCTTTCGGAGCTATGGGTGATCAGGTAAATCCCTGCTGGAAGCTGTTGGGTGTCGAGGCTTATTTCCTGTTCGCCGGCAGGGTGGGAGATCTGCTGCAATAGTTGCCCGCTAAAATTGTAGAGATGAACGATGCCTTCTCCTGCGGTTATATCGTTGGTTCTAATAGTGACACGTTGATCTGCCGGATTAGGGTAGAGATCAAGCTGCTGGTAGTTCGCCGAATGTTCGTTTATACCACCACAGTTGACGACGAAGATAAAGTTGCTGTCTATTCCTTTGCATCCATTCTGATCGGTGTAGATATAGTCATAGTCATGTTGTCCAAAAATCATCGGGTTCGTTTGAATTTCATTGTTGATGATGATAGTACTGTAGTAAGTGCCACCGGGTGGTGTTGCGTCTGTAAGTGGACTTGGTGGGAATAACGTGCAATAGTAGATGATCGGTGCTGTCACTACAGGTGTCGGATTGACTGTTAATGTGGCCACCTGTGTGTTGACGCATTGAAAAAATCTCCATAAGCATCCGATAATTGTAAAATGAATTTATTCCCGATGTTGTACTGACCTTGCGCATATACCATTATCGGAAAGCTATCTCCGGCGCATACAATTACCGGACCATAACCTGGGTAGATTTCGTTGCCGACAATTCTTCTCCAGGCTGAAAATTCACGCATGCCACAGTATAAATTCCCTGTGAGGCCAAAAAGATTCTCCGCCTCTCCAGCGTTAACGGGAAGCCCATTATTGAAATCGTGGAATGTTTTTCCGCTATTATCACTCACTGAAATTCCATTGTGTCCTGCTCCGTAAAGATGTCCTTCAAAGTAAAGCAAGTCGTTAAAGTTGGTATTGAAGGCACCGGGAATCCATTGTGTATCGTTTGGTCCACGTTTATATACACCCATACTTCCGTTGATTACTACGGTGAGTCCTGCTATTTCGATGTTCCTTACAAGGATAGGACCGGAAAGTCCGGTAGAATAGTTGCTCCAGGTATTGGAAAATAAATCGTATTTAAATACTCCGGTATTTGTACCTGCATAGATGGTGCTTCCATTCACTCCCAGACAATGCACCGTTGCTTGTGGTGATATTCCTGTTCCAAGTATGTTCCAGGTGATTCCTTCGTCAAAACTCTGCACCACATTGTTTCCACTACATGAAATGAGTGAGCTGCCATAAATTTTAATATCATTATTAGGAAGAGGGGCGACTGATGGAGAAGTGAACGTTAAGCCCAGGTCATCTGTGATGTGAATGTTAATATTAGAGGGCAGAAAAATTTTACCATTGTATTCTAATCCTCGATTGAATAACAGAAACTGATTCTGTAGTGGAGTACTTGTCCAGGTGCTGCCTTGTAAGCGTTGAAGTCCGGTGATAGAACCTGATCCTGCCAACATAGAGTATGCTATGCGTGTCCGGGCTCGGAGAATGTTGCCATTGCAGTGTTGCCATGCTCCCCC
>JBIIRF010000305.1:0-3507 GCA_044341715.1 Bacteroidia bacterium
GAGCATGCCCCGCATTCCGTAAAAGCAGAAACGCTCCCACATCTCCGAAAAGAAGAGGTACCATAGTTGTTTGGGGTACTTCCCCTTGAAATCCTGTATTTGTTCGAGTGTTGCTGACATAGATCTGTTTCTTTGATTGAATTAACGAACTCCGTGCATCATTTTCTTTAACCGTGGTGTCAATGCAAACAGAATCACTGCTGCCAGACCGGTTAATACAACGAATACCATGAAGAATTCGAAGAGGTTATGAATCTCAAATCCTGCAAATACCGGATTGGAATAACGAATATTGTTGGCATCCAGCAACGAGATTTGCTCTGCAGTTGGAACTACTTTTTTATCAAGTACAGCTTGTAAGTCGATGCCCAGTTCTTTGGCTTTGTTGAATTTATCTCCTGTAGCAGGAAGAATAGATCCTAATGTACCGGCCAGTGCATAACCGGATGCATTTGATAAGAAGAATACTCCGTAAAGCAAGGATGCAAATCTCTTAGGTGATAATTTTCCTACGAGGGAGAGTCCGATCGGAGATAAGCATAACTCTGCGCAGGTTTGGATGAGGTACAATAAGATCAGCCATTTGATAGCGAGTAATCCGTCGTTTCCGAGATCTTTTACGTTGAAGGCGATGATGAAATAACTAAGCGCAATTAAGGCGAGTCCGATAGATTGTTTCATTGGTGAAATCGGCTCTCTGTCCTTGGTGCGGAGATAATCCCATAACATACTAAATGGAACCGCAAACATTACCACGAATAAACCATTGAAGATTTGCACCATGGATGGAGGCATCTGCCAGCCAAAGAAGTTCCGGTCGGTTTGGTTGTCGGCAATGAAGGTGAGTGATGATCCGGCTTGTTCGAAGGCTGCCCAGAAGAAGATAACGAAGAAGGCTACAATGTAGATAACGAAGATGCGGTCTCTTTCAACCTTTGTCAGTGAGGAATCGGAAATGATGAGTCCGGCGAGGGAAAGACCACTGGAGTAGATGATGGAGTAAATTAAATTCTGATCGAATATTTTCAGGAAGATGAAGGTGAGTGCACCAAATGCAAGGACAGATGTTAAAAGTGCTTTTTGGGAGAAGACTGCTTTTTGTGATTCGCCTTCTTCAAAATCAGCTGCGTCATGCTTCGATGGCAATCCACCTAAAGGACGACCTTCCGGAGTTACTACGTATTTGTTCTTTAATGCATAGAAGATGATTGTACCTAAAATCATGGCGATGGCAGCAGCAAGGAATCCCCATTTGAAGGCATGAATATCACGTATGCCATTAATGTCTTTTACATCTCCGATGATCGGACAAATCAACTGTCCGAGGAAGGCACCAAGGTTGATACCCATGTAGAAAATCGTGAAGGCTGTGTCAAGTTTGTTTTTCTCTTGCTTTGGATATAAACTACCCACCATGCTGGAAATATTTGGTTTGAAGAATCCGTTACCAAAGATGATAACACCAAGCGCAATCCAGGTAAGTGTGGTGGCTAGTCCGAGATTTTCGCCGAATATACTTGCGCTGAAGAACAAAAACAGCTGTCCGATGGCCATAAGTAATCCGCCAACGATGATACAATTTCTGTTTCCTAAAAAACGGTCGGCGATGAATCCTCCTAACATGGGGGTGAGGTAACATAAACCGAGAAATGCACCGTACATCAGTGATGCATCTTTTTCACTCATCATCAGAGAGTTTACCAAGAAGAGTGTGAGGATGGCCCGCATCCCGTAGAAGTTAAATCGTTCCCACATTTCGGTACCGAATAGTACCCATAGTCCTTTAGGATGCCCTGTAGATGCTGTTTTCGTCATTATCGCGTTGTTTGAGTTATAGGTTTGTAGTTTGTTTTATCAGGTATTTCGGCCCTAATGTAACGAAAAGTTTATTTGGGTCATCATGTTTCCGGTTTGTCGGTGTATTGGTTGTTTTTGTCGATGTAGATCAGGCTTGAGTTTGAGGTTCAGGAATCATACCTTTGTGGAAAGACTATATTTATGTTTGATTTAATGAATAAACTGGGCGACCTCAAGAACAAAATGGAGGAAGCTAAATCAAGGTTGGATCAGGTCTCTGTGACAGGCTCTTCCGGTGATAATGAGGTGGTTGTGCGTATGAGTGGGAACCGAAAGGTGCTGGGAATTGATATCGCTGATCACCTGCTGTTTCCCGAGAAAAAGGAGGAAGTGCAGGAGTTGTTAGAGGTGGCGATGAACCGTGCTCTTCAAGAGGCTGAAAGAGTAAACGAGGCGGAAATGAAGGCGGCGGGTAGAGATCTGTTGCCGGGAATGCCTTTTTAAATAACCATATATGAAAATCTGATCATGGCTGCATTGTTTCAATTTGAAAATTACCTGAATCAACTGGAGCTGGAGCTGGAGTCGTTCCCTTCGGAGGAGTCGATCTGGAAGGTTCCTGCAGGTATTGCGAATTCTCCGGGTAACCTGGCTTTACATATTACGGGTAACCTGAATCATTTTATCGGTGCCGTTTTGGGAAAAACAGGGTATATCCGTGAACGTGAGTTGGAGTTTAGCCGGAAGGATGTTCCGAGAGCGGTGTTGATTGCCGGATTACGGGATGCGCAGGCAATGGTTGTTCAGGTATTGGCTGATCTGGATGGGAACAAAAAACTGTCCGATTACCCCGATTCTTTTAAGGGGCGTACGCTTTCTATCGATGATGCATTATCACATCTCCTGGCGCATTTGGCCTATCATACCGGACAAGTAAACTACTTGCGCCGTATGCTCTATTCTGCTTAATTCAACTCGTATAGGTCGCGTAACTGTAAAGTTACCGGTGTACCCAGGTTTGGATCGTTGTAGATGTCGGTGTAGTCGAGTCTCACACGTTTAACAGTTCCGTTTTGAATGATGCCCTTGCCTTCGAAAGTATGCGGGAAGGTTCCTAATGCTGTCTGGCAGCTAAAGGTTTGTGCAGGCAAAAAGATACTGTCCTTGGTGGGGTTATAGGTGAATACAGGATCTGCTAAGAAGCAATCAGAAATTTTAAAAATCTTTACCTGGTTGTTGGTATTGACAGAGGCAGAAAGTGATGTAATCCAGTTGCGGGTAGTGCTGTTGGCCAGATTGGTAGTGGTAACCGTGTATTGTCCGTTTAAGTAATTGAGATCGTTTTTAACATTCACAATCCGGACAACGCTATCCTTCGCGCCTTCTGAATCGGTAACCACATAGGAGAGGGTGTAAAGTCCTACAGAATCTTTATTGACAGATCCGCTAACGATTACCTGCGAGGTGAGACTTCCATCTTCATCATCTCCTGCTGCAAAACCAGGTTCGTTGTAGTTGGAGTTTAAACTCAGAATAAGGTTGGTACTGCCCGATAAGTTGATCCGTGGTGCAGTATTGGCCTTACGCATTACGTGCAATTGGAAGGTGCGTGTGATAGACGCTCCCTTTTCCGTAGTTCCCGTAACGGAAATTACGTAAACACCGGTGTCGGCGGTGGCAGTGGAAGTGAGGGTGCTGATGGGAGTTTGT
>JBIIRF010000306.1:0-3477 GCA_044341715.1 Bacteroidia bacterium
ACAGTATCATAATCTAAAATCCTTGTCTCCAGAAAGCCGACCACAGGAATTCCATTTTCACGATCAGATAAAAAGGGGATTCGCTGCAACTGAAGGTGCTCTAAGAATAAATTCCACCATACTGTGAGGCTAATCTGACCTTCATGTAATGACAATATTTCAAAAGCTGCTTCAACTGCATGTAGCGCATGTAAATGAACTTCATACATCCACTCGTCCTTTTCAAACGGTATAGAATGCAGGAAACGATATAAGCTTGATTTAACTACGTTGATTTCCTTCTCTTGCGGGAACAATAATCGTATAAGACCTGAATCATAAGAGGAGAGTGAGATTGTGACATCCTTACTCGCCGTTTCACCCAATTGTTCTGGTGAATAAACTCTTCGCAATAGTGGTTCTTCACAGAAATCTTTCAAATGACGCAGCATGATGGATTCTGAAAGCTCGGCTGCTGAATAACGATTGCAGGTTTTGATGGTTTGCAGTAAATGGAAAAGAGGATGGTGCTTCAATGGGAATCCCATAGAGGCATTGATGGAAAGTCCGGCCAACTGACTATGGTGTAGAAAAGGATAGAGTAGTGTCTCATCTGCCAGTACAACGATTCGGCTTTGTTTTGCACCTCCGGCGGCTTCTGCTTTCAAGTCGTCGAGTAAGGTTACAACTAACTCGCGGGCGATACTAAAACGGCCGTTACAGCCTTTAACGATATAGGACTTTTTTGGAATTGATAAGTAATTTTCCTTCCAGCCAATATTTTCATCCGCCATCTTACCACGTCTGAAGAACATGCCGGCTTCGTGAAGAGAATTGTCGGCATACAATGCATCAGCATCGCGGAATAGAAGAAGTTGTTTGCGGGAGTCAAGCCATTCAAATATTCTTTCTTCAGTAGTGTTCAATGCATAAAATCCGGCGAAAACTATTTTCTTCCATTTTTTAAAGAAAGGTTGATCTGTCATGGTATCAGCCACCACTCTCCACGCCATTCCTTCATAGGCGATCCCTTTGTTTTGTAAAGCTTCGCGGAAGTTGGAATAAAGCAAGGGCAGTTGTTTCCAATATCCGAGAAAGGAATCCTGCAAGGGCGTTAGAGGAGTACGCAGAAACTCCGACCAGAAAGACTTTACAAATTCATATTCTTCGTCGCCAGGGGCAAACCTTGATTCCAGTACTTTCAGGTCTTTTATCTCTTCAAAGAGATGTGTGGCATCGATATTTTGCCGGTCTATTTCATTAAAGTCGTCGATGATTTGCTGACCATAAGCCATAAACGATTCAAATTCCTCTTCTCCAAACAAATTTCGGTATACATCCCAGAGTTCCAGTAAAAGTGTGAGTTCATCAGCCACTGATGGAGCTTCCAGTTTAGATAACAGGTCACGAATTGGCAACACGGTAGGCATCCAGTCGACACCGGATTTCAACTTCGCAAGTTCCATTCGGAATTCCCGACATGCGCGTTGAGTAGGGAATATCACCAGGGTTTCCCTCGGTGGTAGGTCCTTAATATCAACTGCAATTTTATGGATGAAACTTATCATGAAAGTTCTTCTTTTAAAAAGGAATAAATGAGTTCATCATATATCGTATCGTTTTTAATTAATCCGTTTTTAATTCTTGCCTCCAGCTTAAAACCTGCTTTTTCCAATACACGTTGTGAAGCTTTGTTAAACGGAAACGGACGTGCATAAATACGAATTATGTCAAAATACGCAAAGGCATATTTTAAAACAAGTTTCACTGCTGCAGAGGATATTCCTTTGCCCCAATGACTTTCGCTTAGCCAATAGCCCAATTCTGCATTCAGTCTTTGAACATTCTGCTGAGGAAAAACCCCGATTGCGCCGCAAGCTTCACCATCTACTTCAATCGCCAGCACTTTAGCGGGATGATCTTGTTTCATTCGAAGAATAAAGTCGCGGGCATCATCAATTGTATACGGTTCCGGGAAACCATCATTTAAACTTTTGGCAATATTCGGGTTGTTGGCATGTTTAGCCAGTGATGCGGCATCTTCATGGCGGAAAGGCCGAAGTTTTACGGTAGAAGAGATAATGAGGGGAAAAATATCCTTATTCATCCCGCTAAAATAACAAAGCCCCCCGAAACGGGAGGCTTTGCAAAAGAATTGTTTTTTTTCGATTAGTGTTTCACCACAAATTTGCGAACAATGCTCATTTCATCCTGAACAATGCGCAGGAAGTAAATGCCATTCGACATATTTGATGTGCTTATTTCAGTTTTGTTGAATCCTTCAACAGCACCGAAATTGCCAGAGTACACTACTTTGCCCATGATATCCACTACTTCCGTGTAGATGGTGCCATCATACTCCTGGAAGAAGCTCAGGTTAATTACGTCGCTGGTAGGATTAGGGTACAAACTAACTCCATCAATTGCCTCCATTTTAGCAGGATTGATATTGCCTTCAGTATATTCTGTTCCAACGCCATCACGGAAAGTAGATCCGGCGGCATTGATTCGCAGACGATAACAAACATTTGCATTGAAACCAGTGCTGCTATAAGGATATACCTGAACGAAATAAGTAGCTGCAGTCGCTGTATTTCTAATGATGGTCTCGGCTGAAGTACCACCAAGTTGAGAAATAGCTAACTGTGATCCTGCAGAGTTATACAGGCGCAGATCGTAATCGGCTGGAAGAAGATCCAGTACAGCTTTGATGTTTGTTGCGCCTGCTACTGTTGAGAATCGGAACCAATCTTTGTCAGTACCTGAACCAATCTTCGCTGAAATGTCTGTGTTGACAGCAATTGTTTTTGCAGCATTCCGGCTATTGTTTGATTCATAAGCGTCAGTACAAGAAGGAGAAACAGTAGTGAATGTAGCTACAGAAGAGTAGGTACTGGTTGCAGCACTGCATACAGCTTGTACCTGATATTGATAAATGGTTGAAGCTACCAGTCCAGTAATGTTCTTCGATGTTGTAGTGCTGGTTGTAGTTGTCCATGCAGTTGTGCCACTCACACGATACTGAATGTTATACGACAATGCACCGGAAACAGCTGCCCAGGTTACAGTAGCAGAAGTCTGGAGGATGGAAGATGTAGCCAGGGAGGTTGGCGTTCCACAAGAAGATCCGCCTGATGGTGGAACACAACCTTGTGAAGTTAACAAGCCCGGACGACTGGTGTTTACTGCTGCTATCATTCTCGCCTTTTGTCCGTTTGTAAACATATACATACAGGCATCATCGGTGTAGTCCATGTAATTCATGAACATATCACCGTTTGGACCATTGCTGCAAGTTACTTTAGGGAATGAAGGACATCCGAAGTTGGAGGTTTGCTGAGTCGGAGTATCTGTTACCTGATCATTACCGCAAGTAGCATCTCCCCAGATATGGCGGAGGTTCAACCAGTGACCAACTTCGTGTGTTGCAGTACGTCCTTTATTGAAAGGAGCAGCAGCAGTACCCGTGTTTCCAAAGGCGCTGTGCAGAATTACTAC
>JBIIRF010000307.1:0-3469 GCA_044341715.1 Bacteroidia bacterium
AATGGAAGTCATCAAATCCGACAAACCGAAGAAATCTATCAGCGGGAAAGCAGCCAAATCATACACAGGATGGGAAGCATTTGTGCAGGACAATCCCAAGCGGGCGAAATAAGGAGAGAATTAAATTCCTGATTATTTTACTACTACGACGTCAAGAGACCTCCAAGGCAAGAGAGCTTATCAGGCTAGACCTTCACGGATTTTCACAGCTGTAGCCGCTAACTGATCTTGTGTTGGTGTAAGTTTTGACTTAGAAAAATTAATATCTCCCACATGATTCAACGGCACCAGATGAATATGTGCATGCGGCACTTCCAATCCTATAACGGCAACGCCTATCCGCTTACAGGGAATCGCCTTTTCAACTGCGGGAGCCACTGAACGGGCAAAAGCCCATAGCCTTTGGAAATAGTCCTCCTCCAGATCAAAAATATAATCCACTTCCTTCTTCGGAATCACGAGCGTATGTCCCTCCACCAAAGGCATAATATCCAGGAAAGCCAGAAACTCAACGGTCTCTGCAATTTTATGACAAGGGATCTCGCCATTGATAATTTTCGTGAAGATAGTTGCCATGATTCCTGAGCGATTAAGAAGACAAACCTATTTCCACCACTTCGAATTTCAGCACACCGCCAGGCGTAGTAATATCAGCGATCTCCCCTACTTTTTTACCCAGCAGTCCTTTACCGATCGGAGAAGAAACAGAGATTTTTCCTGACTTCAGATCCGCTTCATTTTCCGCCACCAGCACATAAGTCATTTCAGCCTTATTCGCCACATTGCGGATTTTCACTTTGCATAAAACAGACACTTTTGATGTATCCAGTTTCGTCTCATCAATAATGCGAACGCTTGCCACCAGTTCTTCCATTTTGGATATCTTCAATTCGAGCAAACCCTGTGCTTCCTTCGCAGCATCATACTCCGCATTTTCAGACAAATCGCCTTTATCGCGCGCCTCTGCAATCTGACGGGAAATACTTGGACGCTCCACCGTTTTCAACTGATGCAGGTCTTCCTGAAGTTTTTTCAAACCTTCTTCGGTGAGATATGTAATCTTGGACATGGTAATAATAAACTTTTGCTGTGCAGTGAATAACAAGGAAGACCCCTCCTTAAGCAGGAGAGGTCTTCCGTATAAATTAAGTATTCTTTAATTAGAGGTTGAAACGCGCTCCGATTGTATGTGAACCATCGAAGGTTTTTGTAGCGCGGTAACCGTAATCGATACCAAAGGTTTTACCTGATTTTCCGAGAGGAACCTGAACGCTGATACCGGCAGATAAACCAAGCAATGCAGAGATCTCATCATCCACGATTGCATTTTTATCTTTCTTATCAACTGTATAACCTGCACGGATCATCAACAATTGTTTGAAACCATACTCAGCACCCAACGAGAACTGA
The DNA here is from genome assembly GCA_044341715.1 of Bacteroidia bacterium. Lineage (GTDB taxonomy): Bacteria > Bacteroidota > Bacteroidia > AKYH767-A > OLB10 > JAJTFW01. The sequence continues at coordinate 1,411 of JBIIRF010000307.1, forward strand.
TCACGGATAAACGAATTGGACGTAAATGACATCATAGGCGTCAGGCGGTGTTCTTCTTTCAACTTGATATCATAAGATATACCGATGCTCACCAACGAAGGCATTTCGAAACGCTCTGCGCGTTGTTGCTGAAGTACGTTGATATTTGCACCGGAGTTATCATTTCTGAAAGAAAGACCTTCACCATCAAATTTCATTGGCGTACCAACGTTACGCAAAGCGATACCGAATTTCAGATCATCTTTTGCTTCATTGAAACCGGTGATGTACTGAATACCGGCATCAATAACCACACCCTGTGATTTCACATCATTGATTGACTCAGAGATGATACGCACAGACATACCTCCGTAAATCGAATTACTGAATGCTTTCGCGTAGCTGAATCCAACAGTAAGGAATTGTGGTGAATATGTACCGAGACCACCATCAGGTTGAGCTTCATTAGTACGTTCGATATCACCGAAGCGCATTGACATCAATGACAATCCCATTGTTCCTGACTCACCCACTTTCTGAGCGATACCGAACGATGAAATTTTGATATCAGAACCACGCATCCAATCAGTTTGCGCGAAAACCACTTCAGTTCCTTTATTGAAGCCCATACCAGCCACGTTCAGGCTGATTGCTTCAACGCCACGCACAAGCGCAACGTTTGCACCACCGAAACCGGCGGTACGTGCCCATGGATTGATGAGCAACTCATTCGCCCCGGCTTGACCAGCGCGATCTTCATTTCCTGCCAATGCAGTGCCGGTCGTAAGACCAAGCACTACACTAACAGTTGATATATATACTAGAAGTTTTTTCATACCAGTTCAGGATTGTTGAATTACCGTTAAGAAATTAGAATGAATCAAGGTCAATTGGTCTCATGATACCGAACCATTTCACCACTTTCTCACCGAGTGCTCCGGCATCAACGTGGATAATGTACATACCGCTCGCTACAGTAATACCGGCAGTATTTTTGAGATCCCAATCGAGAGTAGTTGCCTGGTTGAAGTCAATACCTTCAGATACGGCTTCTCCAGTCGAAACATCGGAGGCAACATCCCGCTTATACTGGCGTACCAATGTTCCATTGATTGTATAGATGGAAACGGTACACTTGCTAGGCAGGTTTGTTATTCTAACACGGGTATCCAACTGATCCTTACGGGTCTTTTCGTAAGAAGAGTATGCATAGTATGGGTTTGGAACAGCACGGATATAATCCAGCGCAGATTTTGCAACTTCAGTGTTATTGAAGCTTGCTTCTACTGAACCAGGCACTGTGAACTCATACAATGGATTTCCGCCATTGGTAGCAGTTGTATTGATAGAGGTAAATGTTCTGTAGTCTTTGTACACACGCAACTTCACAGTAGCTGTAGTTTCCAACAGAGAAAATCCTTTCGCTACAACTGGTAAGCTTGTCCAGATAGCTGCTTTGAACACGTTACGTTTCGCTGCAAGTGTACCTGCATTGATCAATGAACGGACTTTAGCACCATTATCATAGATACCTACATCATTTGCACCGATACCAATTTTATTGAATACATAGATGTAGTGCATACCGCCATTTGCCAAACGACCATTGTCATCAAGTCCGGTATTATCAGTTGGATCGAACATCATGTTAGTGCTATTCTCGCCTGCAAGCGAAGAGTTTTCACCATAGCTGATGTTCAGACGCTCTCCTGTTTCCACATTGATTGCATAACCAGGGAACCAGCCCATACCAACTGTATCAGTAAGTGTAGCTTCTGCCTGGTTTGCACTTGGATCAGTGTAAGGACGACCGTTTTTATCAACTGAAGCCTGCTTACGACGATCAAACTTCTTCGCTCCACCGATATTCGGCATGGTATCTTCACCCATTTCAAATACAGTACAACGTGTCCATTTTGATTTATCATCCGTGAAGACTACGTCAACTCCATTCATATAATCCCATCTTGCCAATACTTCCAGCGGACCATCATTTGGTTTTGGGGCACCGACACCGGTTTTTGAGGTCACACGGAACGGAGCCCATGTTCCACCCAATACATTTTCATAAACAGCATTC
>JBIIRF010000042.1:0-11379 GCA_044341715.1 Bacteroidia bacterium
GGGTGTTTCGTCGCATCAGTTTGATGTGGCAGATCGTGGTTTCTCGATCCGTTTCAATGCGGAGCTGGATATGCGGATGGATCAGTCGCAGTCGCTGAGTGCGAAGGATGTGGTGAACTATTATCCGGAGGAGGAGCTGGCGGCAGTGTTTCGTAATTACGGTGAGCTGCCTGCTGCGCGTAAGATAGCTGCGGCGATTGTGCAGGCCCGTGCGGAGAAGTTTATCCTTACGGTGGATGATCTGAAAAGTGTAGTGTCGCGGTTTGCTCCGCGTGCGAAAGAGAATACATTCTATGCTGTGTTGTTTCAGGCTTTGCGTATTGAAGTGAACGATGAGTTGTCGGCGCTGAAGGAGTTGCTGGAGCAGTCGGCGCAGGTGATGCGTAAAGGCGGACGATTGGTGGTAATCAGTTACCATAGTCTGGAAGATCGCCTGGTGAAGAATTTTATCAATACCGGGAATTTCGCCGGTGAAGTGCAAAAAGATTTTTACGGGAATCCGATCGGACAATTGTTCAAGCCGGTGAACCGTAAACCGATGGAAGCATCGGAAGAAGAAGTGGAAGAAAACCCGCGCGCTCGTAGTGCGAAGATGCGCATCGCAGAAAGGATATGAATAAAGTACGTCAGCCAAAAGCAGAAGTGGAGGAAAAAGCTCCGCAACCGAAGGTGAAATCGGGCGAGAATACCGCGCGTAATTTCATCCGATTTGTGAATGTGTTCGGTTATTTCGACCGGAAGGCAGTGATGAGCTTTATGCCTTACCTGTTTTTTATGTTCCTGCTGGCGCTGGTGTATATCGGCAATAGCTATTATGCGGAGAAGACTATCCGTGATATTGATCGTACTGAAAAAGAAATACGTGAATTGCGTGCGGAGTTTATTACTGCGCGTAGTGAATTGATGTACCGCTCTAAACTTACTGAGGTGGCTTCGGCTATCCAGGTGAAGGGCGTGAAGGAATCTACTGTAGCTCCCCGTAAAATTATCTCTTCGGCTAAAACCCGTAACTAATATCCTAAATCCTGCCTGACCATGGCTGAAAAAAAACTCGACATATTAAGAAGAAGTTACCTGGTGTTCCTGGGCTTTATTCTTTTTGGACTGGCGATTCTGGCGCGGGTGGGTTATCTGCAGATTGCTGAAGGACAATATTGGAAGAGTAAGGCGGATAGTCTGACGCTGGATTTTCATACGATCAATCCGATGCGTGGAAATATTTATGCAGCTGATGGATCTCTTCTTGCTACGTCGCTGCCACGCTACGATGTGCATATCGATTTGCTGGCACCGGGAATCAAGAAGGAACTTTTTAATGAGCAGATTGATTCATTGGCTTTGAGTCTGGCGAATTTGTTCAAGGATAAATCGAAGAACGATTATAAACGTATTCTCAAGGAAGCACGTCGCGATGGTGATCGTTATTTCCTCCTGAAAAGAAATGTTTCTTATAAAGAGCAGAAGGCATTGCGTACGTTCCCGCTGTTTCGACTGGGAAAAAATAAAGGCGGATTGATCATCGATCAGTTGAGTCGCCGTGAGAAACCATTTAAAATGCTGGCTTCACGGACCATCGGTTATAAGATGGAGAACAGTGAAGTGGAGCCTGTGGGTATTGAAGGAGCATTTGATCCGTACCTGCGCGGGACAACCGGTCAGCGTTTGATGCAACGTATCGCAGGAAACGTTTGGAAACCGGTGAACAATGAAAACGAAATTGAACCACAGGATGGTAATGATGTAATCACCACGATCGATCTCAACTTGCAGGATGTTGCGGAGAATGCCTTGCTGCGTCAGTTGCAGGAGCAGGATGCAGATATGGGTTGTGCAATTCTGATGGAAGTGGCGACCGGACATATCAAAGCAGTAGCGAATCTGAAGCGCAGTGGCGATGATGATACATATAAAGAAGATTATAATTATGCGATAGGTCAGGGTACTGAGCCGGGTTCTACATTTAAACTGGCTACGTTGATGGCGGCCATGGAAGATGGTTACGTTGATCTCGACGATAGCACCGATACTTTCGGAGGAGAAATGCTGCTGGCCGGTGGAATCCGAATGAAGGATTCACACGAAGGTGGTTATGGACGTGTATCGGTGAAGAAGGCATTTGCGGTTTCGTCGAACGTTGGGATCTCCCGCATCGCCATGAAGTATTACAGCAAGGATCCACAGAAATTTATTGATCGTCTGAATGCAATGCACGTTGCTGATCCCCTCGATTTACAACTTCCTGGTGAAGCAAAACCTCGTCTGAAAAATACCCGCGATAAAGATTGGTGGAAGGTTTCATTGCCGTTTATCTCTATCGGATACGAATCACATCTTTCTCCCTTGCAGTTGCTCACTTTTTACAATGCAGTGGCCAATAACGGAAAGATGGTGCAGCCGCTCTTCGTAAAAGAGATCCGTAACAAAGGACATGTAGTGAAGTCATTCCCGACAAAAGTGATTGCGGATTCCATCTGTTCTGCTGCTACAATCAATAAAGCACGCATCATGTTGGAAGAAGTAGTGCGGACCGGAACAGCTTCTCATATTAAACATGCACAGTATAGCATCGCCGGTAAAACAGGTACTGCGCAAATTGCACAGGGAAAGGATGGTTATAAGTCGGGGAAAGTAAAATATCAGGCTTAGTTTGCAGGATATTTTCCGGCAGATAATCCCCGTTACTCCTGCATCGTAGTGGTGTACTCTCCCGGAAAAAATGCTTACTACGGAGCATCGATTGCTTGTCCGGTATTCAAAGAGATTGCCGACAAAGTTTACTCACTCGATATCCAGATGCACAAAGAAGTGGAGCAGGTGCCTGATTCACTTTTTGCCGGTTATCCGCTGATTAAACCCGGACGCGGAAAAGCTACTGCAAAAGCCGCACAAGGTTTAGCTGTAAACTACAACGGACCTGCCAATGGTTGGGTCTCTGCAAAACAACAACCCTTCACACCCGAGGAGGAGAAAGTTCCGAATGTACTCGGAATGGGACTTCGGGATGCATTATATCTTCTCGAAAGCCAGGGACTCCAGGTGAAGCCTGTTGGCCGGGGAGCAGTCGTTAAACAATCCATTCAACCCGGCGCGAAGTTGCAGAAGGGGCAACAGATCATCATCGAACTTAGTTAATGAAAATACTCAGCGATCTTCTTTACAAGACCGGCATCGAGGAGGTTAGTGGAAATACTACTATCTCTATCGACAAAGTATGCTTTGATTCCCGTCAGGCAGAGGAGGGGTCGTTGTTTGTGGCGATTCGTGGTACACGTACCGATGGTCATGATTTTATTCCGGCTGTTGTATTGAATGGTGTATCAGCTATCGTTTGTGAGGAGTTGCCTGCTGAGCGCGCTGCTTCTGTCACATACATCCGCGTAAAAGATACTTCACTGGCATTGGCCATTATCTGTGCTAATTTTTATGATCATCCATCTGCTTCATTGAAACTGGTGGGAGTGACCGGCACAAACGGAAAAACAACTACGGTGACTTTGCTGCATGCGATGTTCCGTCAGCTCGGCTATAAAACCGGAATGTTGAGTACCGTGCGCAACATGGTGAATGATCTGGAAATTCCGGCTACACATACAACTCCTGATCCGCTGCAGTTAAATGCATTGCTTTCGAAAATGGTGGAAGCAGGTTGTACGCATTGTTTCATGGAAGTAAGTTCACATGCAGTGGTACAACATCGTGTGAGTGGTTTGCAGTTTGCCGGTGCCATCTTTACCAATATCACACGCGATCACCTCGATTATCATAAAACTTTCGACGAGTATATCCGCGCTAAGAAAGGATTCTTTGATCTCCTGCCTTCCGATGCATTTGCACTGGTGAATGCCGACGACCGCAATCATAAAGTGATGGTGCAGAATACACGCGGTTATATTAAAACATACAGCGTTACCGGTGTGGGTGATTATAAAGCAAAGGTGCTGGAGAGTTCAGTGTCGGGGTTGTTGCTCAACATGGACGGACAAGATGTGCTTTGTCGCCTGACCGGAAATTTCAATGCATATAATCTACTTGGAGTTTACGCTACTGCGCTCTTACTCGGAGAAGAAAAACTGCATGTGTTGACTGCACTCAGTACACTCAATGCGCCGGAAGGAAGATTTCAGCATGTCAGTTCCAAAACAGGAATCACCGGCATTGTGGATTATGCACATACTCCCGATGCCTTACTCAATGTATTAAAAACTATTCAGGATATCCGCAACGGAAACGAACAAGTCATCACTGTAGTGGGATGTGGTGGCGATCGTGATCCGGGTAAGCGTCCGCAAATGGCCGCTATCGCTGCTGAAAACAGTGACCGTGTTATCCTGACTTCTGATAATCCACGCAGTGAAGATCCGGATGCCATCATCGCAGAGATGAAGGAAGGTGTTCCGGTTCACCTGATGCGTAAAGTGCTTTCGGTAACGGATCGCCGTGAGGCTGTACGTACCGCCTGCGCATTGGCGAAGCCCGGAGATATTATTCTTCTCGCCGGAAAAGGCCATGAAAAATACCAGGAAATCAAAGGGGTGAAATATCCTTTTGATGATCATCTCGTGTTGCAAGAATCATTTGAACTCTGTTAAATCATGCTCTATTACCTCTTTGAGTATTTAGATAAAGCCTACGACTTCCCAGGTGCAGGTGTGTTTCGTTACCTCTCGTTCAGAGCGGCAATGGCGATTATTACCTCATTGGTGATTACACTCTTCCTCGGTAAACGGATTATCGCACAGCTCTTGCGTTTGCAGGTTGGTGAAACTATTCGCGATCTGGGTCTCGATGGTCAGAAGCAAAAGCAAGGTACTCCTACTATGGGTGGACTGATCATCATCGCGGCGATTCTTATTCCGGTGTTGTTGTTCACCAAACTCGACAACGTGTACATCATCATCATGATCGTGAGTACACTCTGGCTTGGTTTAATTGGTTTTCTGGATGATTATATCAAAGTATTTAAAAAAGATAAAGAAGGTCTGCGTGCGAAATCAAAACTGATCGGACAGGTTGGTCTGGGTCTGATCATTGGTTCAGTACTTTATTTCAGTCCGAATGTAGTGGTACGTGAAAAAGTAGAAAGTGAGCAGATCATTGTTCAGCAACGCAGTAATGTAATCGACGATCTGCGGAATTCTGAAGGCGTATTGTTCTCGGGTGTCAATGCGAAGTCGACAAGAACGACCATTCCGTTCCTGAAGAACAATGAATTTGATTATGCATCGCTGATTGACTGGGCAGGTGAGCACAAAAAATGGATGTTGCCGGTGTTATTTATTCTCATCGTAACGTTCATTATCACGGCAGTTTCCAATGGCGCCAATATCACCGATGGTATAGATGGATTAGCTACGGGAACCAGTGCAATCATCGGAACAACGTTGGCGGTTTTCGCTTATGTATCCGGTAATACTGTCTTCGCCGATTACCTCAACATCATGTACATTCCCAACACCGGTGAGCTCATGGTGTTCATGAGTGCGTTTGTTGGAGCCTGTGTAGGTTTCCTTTGGTACAATAGTTATCCCGCACAGGTTTTCATGGGAGATACAGGGAGTCTGGCACTCGGAGGAATCATCGCCGTGTTTGCGATTGCCGTACGAAAAGAATTACTCATTCCGATCATCTGCGGAATATTCCTCGTGGAGAATTTATCGGTGATGGTGCAGGTGAGTTACTTCAAATACACCAAAAAGAAATACGGAGAAGGTCGTCGCATTTTAAAAATGTCGCCGCTTCACCACCACTATCAGAAACTTGGTTATCACGAGTCAAAAATTGTGACCCGCTTCTGGATCGTCGGCATCATGCTGGCGGTACTGAGTGTAGTAACCCTCAAACTTCGTTAATCCCACCTATGAAAACGCTCAACGGAAAAATGGTCATACTCGGTGCTGCAGAAAGCGGTATCGGCTCTGCCATTCTTGCGCAGAAGCTGGGACTCGAAGTGTTTGTATCTGATTTTGGAAAGATTGCTGAGAAGTATAAAAAAGAATTGCTGGAGCGTGGCATTCCTTTCGAGGAAGGTCAGCATACCGATGCAAAAATTCTGGATGCTACCGAGGTAGTGAAGAGTCCGGGAATTCCTGATAAAGCACCGATCGTAAAATCACTGCGCAGTTCAGGCGTTCCGGTGATCAGTGAAATTGAATTTGCCGGACGACATACCAATGCGAAGATGATTTGCATCACCGGTACTAATGGGAAAACCACCACTACGATGTTGACGCATCACTTATTCACGAAGGCTGGATTAAAAGCCGGACTAGGTGGCAACATCGGAAAAAGTTTCGCGCGTCAGGTAGCAGAAGAGCAATTCGATTACTACGTGTTAGAACTTTCCAGTTTCCAGCTGGATGGTTGCAGCACATTCAAAGCAGATGTAGGCATACTTACCAATATTACTCCGGATCACCTCGACAGGTACGATTATAAAGTCGAGAATTATATCCAATCGAAGTTTCGTCTCCTTCAAAACCAGGGGCCAAACGATGCCTTCATCTACTGTGCCGATGATGAACTCACCATGCAGGCACTTCAGCAGCAATCTTTACCCATGCAATGTTATCCCTTCAGCATTAAAACAAAAGAAGGCATGAGTGCGTGGCTCGACAACGAACAACTCTGTATTCAAACCAATAACACACCATTCTCTATGTCTATAAATGAACTGGCCCTTCAGGGAAAACACAATCTTTACAATTCAATGGCGGCAGGAATTGCAGGCCGTCTCTTTGAAATCCGCAAAGATGTTGTCCGTGAAAGCTTCTCCGATTTCGAAAATATCGAACATCGTCTCGAATTCGTGAACAGCGTACACGGTATTGATTTTATCAACGACTCTAAAGCGACCAACGTGAACTCAACCTGGTATGCACTGGAAAGTATGCAACAGCCTACGATCTGGATTGCAGGCGGTGTAGACAAAGGCAATGATTATTCAGAGCTGATGGAGCTGGTGCAGACAAGGGTGAAAGCCATCGTTTGCATGGGTGTGGATAATAAAAAAATTATCGAAGCCTTCCGCGATGTGGTTCCTGTAATTGTAGAAACCGGATCAGCAGAAGAAGCAGTGCAAACAGCATATCGCTTAGGAAAGAAAGGTGATGCTGTATTGTTGTCTCCTGCCTGCGCGAGTTTCGATCTCTTCGAAAACTACGAAGACCGTGGACGTAAGTTCAAAGCAGCAGTACGTACACTCTGATTCAACCAGTAGCGGAACCTTTCCGTCACAAAACACCAATTACACATGACCTGGCTTGAAACCTATTTCAAGGGCGACAGAACCATCTGGCTGATCGTAATACTGCTGAGTATTATGAGTATCCTTGCCGTGTATAGTTCGACCGGTACACTTGCTTACAAGTACCAGTCGGGGAATACAGAGTACTATCTTTTCAAACACGGCATCATCATGATCCTGGGTTTTGCGCTGATGTATATGGGTCATTTTGTGAAGTACACCTTTTACGCACGCATTGCGAATATTGCCATTCTGGTCGCGATTCCATTGTTGTTTCTTACCCTGCTGATGGGTAGCAATATCAATGAAGCAAGTCGCTGGCTTACGCTTCCGATCATCGGTTTGTCATTCCAGACATCTGACTTCGCGAAGGTGGCATTGATTCTTTATGTAGCACGGATGTTGTCGAAGAAACAGGATAACATCAAGGATTTCAAAAGTGCCTTCGTTCCGATTATTATTCCGGTGGGACTTGTTTGCGGATTGATTCTTCCTGCTAACTTCTCTACAGCAGCTGTATTGTTTACCACCTGTATTATTCTCATGTTCATCGGCCGTATCAGCGTTAAATTCATTGCGTATCTGATCGGTATTGCGATTTCCTTGTTCGCCGTTTTTCTGATCGTTGCTTATCTCACGGGCTACCAGGGACGTATTGAAACATGGAAAGCACGTATTGAAAATTTCAGTGAAGGAAAGGAAGAAGGAAACTATCAGGTAGAGCAAGCAAAGATTGCCATCGCCACCGGTGGAATTCTCGGGAAAGGTCCGGGCAACAGCGATCAGCGAAATTTTCTTCCACACCCATACTCTGATTTTATCTTCGCCATCATCGTAGAAGAATACGGAATGATCGGCGGATTGTTTATCGTCTTTCTATACCTGCTGCTCTTCTACAGAGCCTTGCAGATTGTCAAGCGAACCGAACGGGCCTTCGCCGCACTGATCACCATCGGTTGCGCATTCAGTCTCGTGTTCCAGGCGCTGATCAACATGGCCGTTGCTGTGAATTTATTTCCGGTAACAGGTCAGCCACTTCCTATGCTCAGTATGGGAGGAACTTCCATTTGGTTTACCAGTGCTGCATTAGGTATAATACTTAGTGTAAGCAGTGAAATAGATAAAACAGAAGCAGAAACAGCGAACAATGTCGCACTCGCCTGATACATCAGCACGTGTCATCATCAGTGGTGGCGGTACCGGAGGACATATCTTTCCGGCGATCGCTATTGCCAATGCATTGCGTGCGATTGATCCTGCTATTCAGCTGTTATTTGTTGGAGCAGAAGGCAAGATGGAGATGGAAAAAGTACCTGCAGCGGGATACACCATCAAAGGTTTACCCATTGCCGGCATCAAACGAGAATTCAGTCTCGATAATCTTTCATTTCCGGTAAAGCTTCTTCGCAGTCTCTCCAAAGCAGGCGATATTATAAAAGAATTCAACCCACAGGCAGCAGTCGGAGTTGGAGGATATGCCAGCGGACCATTGCTCTACATGGCCTCACGGCGAGGCATACCCGCACTTGTGCAGGAGCAAAATTCCTTTCCCGGCATCACCAACAAAATGCTCGCCCGCAAAGCCAGAAAAATCTGTGTCGCTTATGAAGGCATGGACCGCTTCTTTCCGGCAGAAAAAATTGTATTCACCGGCAATCCTGTCAGGGAAGACATCAAACACATCGACGGAAAAAGAGCTGAAGCAGCCGCCTTCTTTGGTGTTGATCCCGGCAAACGCACTTTACTCGTTGTTGGAGGATCACAAGGAGCGAGAAGTATAAACAAAGCCATGCGCGACGGATTAAATGAAATCGCTGCCGCAGGAATACAACTCATCTGGCAGACCGGCAAACCATTTCATCCCGAAGCAAAACAAGCCGTTGATGCACTGAATAATCCCGGCATCCGCGTATTTGATTTCATCACACGAATGGATCTCGGATATGCCATCGCCGACGCTGTAGTAGCACGCGCAGGAGCATCCACCGTATCGGAACTTTGCATAGTGAAAAAGCCCGCCATCCTCGTGCCATTGCCCACAGCAGCAGAAGATCATCAGACAAAAAACTGCATGGCGTTGGTAGAGCGCAACGCCGGACTCCTCGTGAAAGATGATCAGGCAGCCACACAACTCGTCAGTGAAGCCATCCGACTCATCAACGACGAACAATTATGTCACAAGCTGGCAAAAAATATTGCACCCTTGGCACGACCCGATGCAGCCCAACAGATTGCACGCGAAGTACTCGCCATGATTAAAAAATAAATCGAAGTGAAACAGGTAAACTGGGAACAAACGGAACAAGTCTTCTTCCTCGGAATAGGAGGGATAGGCATGAGTGCGCTTGCCCGTTATTTTCTGGCTGCAGGAAAAAAAGTGGCCGGCTACGACCGTACATCCACACCGCTCACCGATTCATTGCGCGCAGAGGGAATGGAGATTCACTTTGAAGATAATCTCGATAGAATTCCTCCTGCTTTTCTTGATCCGCAAAAAAAGGCCAATACAATCATTGTCCTCACGCCGGCGATTCCTGCATCACATAGTGAACTCAACTATTTCCGCGATCATGATTTTCAGATACTAAAACGTTCGCAGGTACTCGGACTTCTCACCTCCGGACAAACTACCTACGGCGTAGCAGGCACACATGGTAAAACCACCACTTCCAGTATACTGGCACATATTCTCCACACAGCAGGACGCAACTGCACCGCATTTCTCGGAGGAATCAGTGTAAACTTCGGATCCAATTTACTCTTAGGGAAGCCGAATTCCGCGCAACATGAAATTGTAGTGGAAGCCGATGAATTTGACCGTTCATTCCTCACCTTATTCCCTGCAGCCGCCATCATCACCAGCATGGATGCAGATCACCTCGACATCTACGGAAGCAAGGAAGATATGCAACAAACGTATCGTGATTTTGCCGCGCAGGTGCAGGATTTTATCGTCGTAAAACATGGACTCCAGCCCGGCAACACCAAAGCCCGGCAAATCACCTACAGCATCACCGATAAACACGCAGACTACCGCGGAGAAAAGATTTCGGTAACAGATGGCCGTTATAGATTCGATCTCGTCACGCCCGGTTATGTGATTGAAGGACTCACGCTCGGCCTACCCGGTCGACACAATGTAGAAAATGCAGTAGCCGCATCAGCACTTGCCCTGGAATGTGGTGTAGACATGCTCAGTATCAAGGACGCACTTGCAGGATACACAGGAGTACAACGTCGTTTCGAATACCATGTTCGGACAGCATCAACTGTTTACATCGACGATTACGCCCATCATCCCGAAGAACTCAGCGCCGCCATTTTATCAGCCCGCGAACTCTATCCCGGAAAGAAAATTGCAGCCGCCTTTCAGCCACACCTCTTCACCCGCACCCGCGATTTTGCTGATGGATTTGCTGCAAGTCTGAGTCTGCTCGACACCCTATATCTCCTCGACATCTACCCCGCACGGGAAGAACCGATACCCGGAGTAGATTCAAAGATGATCCTCGACAAAATCACGCTCAGCGACAAACAGATCGTCAGCAAAGAACAACTCATACAATCGCTCCGCCAACGCAAACCCGAAGTATTTCTCACCCTTGGAGCCGGCGATATTGATCAAATGGTACAACCTGTAAAAAAACTCCTGGAAACAGCATGAAAACGAAAATAAACTTCCGGAAGATTTTCACCATAGCCGGGTGGACCGTCCTCGCTGCCGGTGTCATGGTGCTGCTTGGTTTCGTAAGCCATGAGCAAGATGTACTTCGGTGCTCCGGCATCGTTATACGCATGGACGAAGATCTCGGACATGAATTTGTGGACCATCAGGAGATCATTCAACTTGTTAACAGCAAAGGAAAAGTAACCGGAAAACCCATCGGAACGATTAACACTTCACTGTTAGAAAAAATAATTTTAACCAACCCTTTCGTAGAGAGCGTAGAAGTATATTCAGCGATTGGTGGAAAACTGCACGTAGACCTCGTGCAGCGCAACCCGATTGTACGAATTGTGAATAAAAACGACGAGCAGTTTTATATCGACCAGACGGGCACATTTATGCCTGTATCAGACCGTTACACACCTCCGGCACTGGTGGCGAACGGGTATATTTTCAACACCTATGCGGA
>JBIIRF010000308.1:0-3462 GCA_044341715.1 Bacteroidia bacterium
ATAAGACTATAAAATGACTCCGCTAATTTCAGAATGACATTGCCCGTGAAACCATCACAAACAATCACATCCGCTTTATCATTAAAGAGATCACGACCTTCGATGTTGCCGATAAAATTAATCTCCTTTGTATTCTTCAATAAAGGATGAGTAGCCTGACAAAGCAGATTTCCCTTCTCCTCTTCCTCGCCGATATTCATCAGCCCAACTTTTGGATTCGGCACACCGTAAACGTGCTCCAAAAACAAACTTCCCAGAATAGCGAATTGTTGCAGATGCTCCGGCTTGCAATCGGCATTGGCACCGGCATCCAGAAACACTCCCCAACTTCCATCTTCCTTCGGAATAATCGAACAAATAGCAGGACGCAAAATACCGGGCACCGTTTTCACACTGAACATAGCACCTACCATCATTGCTCCACTGTTACCCGCAGAAGCAAATGCGTCGATCTGACCCTTCTTCAGGTATTCAAATCCACGGGAGATACTCGAATCCGGCTTACCGGGAATGGCGCGTGTAGCATGTTCATCCATACCGATTACCTCTGTAGTATGAACAATATCTACTGCATTAATATCAGCTCCTTCACGGCTAAATAGGTCGCGAATAGCCACCTCGTCACCGAACAACACCATACGGGTATCATCCGGTAATTCGGAAAGAGCCTGAATTACACCCAGAACAATTTCGTTCGGAGCATAATCTCCACCCATTATATCAATCCCAATTTTCATCAAGGCTGTTGGTATCTGGCTCGGTTAAAATGATCAAAGTTTACAGGTAAAAACGTTCAGCAATTATGCCTCACGCTCCATTACCACTTTTCCTTTGTACATCAGTTTACCTTCGTGCCAGTACGCGCGGTGCCAGAGATGTGCTTCTCCTGTAGTCGGATCAATAGCGAGGGTTGGTGCAGTAGCTTTGTAGTGAGTACGACGCTTGTCCCTTCTCGACTTCGAGTGTTTGTGCTTAGGATTTGGCATGACTTCTTATTTATTATTGTATTGAATTTAGTAATCAGTTTAATTTAATCTTCTTCAGCTCAGCCCATCGGTCGTCTTCAGGAGATTTTTCTTCCTTCTTTCGGTCTTCCTCTGCTTTCTTGAGATGTTTCAACACCTCCGGATCGCAGCCATCTGATCCATCTTCATTCTCCGGATGCACCGGATTGTACGGCACCTCCAGACTGATGAAATCATAGAGTGTATTTGACAATTCTATATCATGCGCCGTTTTGGCAATATGAATCGCATCATCATCATCGTCTTCATTCTCAGGATGATCTACCATTCTGACAACCAGATGTTTCTCAAATGAAACCGGCATCACGAACGACTCCAGACAACGAACACAATCCACCACTACTTCCCCTTCCATCATCAAGTCCAGCTGCATAGCACCTGAATTCTTTAGCAACCTTGCATTTACCTGAATGTCAGCTTTTTGAATGATAGAATTTTCGCGATCCCCGAAGAAGGAATCTTCTATCCGGAAACTGAATTCATGGTACCCTGAAGGTAACTGAATGAAGCGGATGAGGTATGGTGATTCAGCCATTTCAGAACGATTATCTCTACAGCTTTTGGAATAGCTGCAAGGGGTGCAAAGGTAAAGAAATTAACAATTCGGCGGAAATATGTATTTACAGAAGTTTCAACAGCCTGAAAATCTGCCATTTAATCAGTTTTCTGACCCTCAAATACGGGCATTTCACGGAAAAGAAGTGGTTTTCGTTGCGGATTTAATACAGCCTGCATACATTTGATTACACCTCAAACCTACCTACCATGAAGAATTTTTTCCTGTCGCTGCTCGTCGGCTTTTGTTTGTTCCCCCAGTTCTTATCAGCCCAGAAATTTGAGACGAGCTTTGATCAGCCGGGGACAGATATAGGCCGTGATGTGATCGAATTATCGGATGGTAACTACGTAATTACAGGGATCACCACTTCCTATAGTAACGGAGGCAATGACCTGATTGTAACAAAAACAACTGCCGCCGGTGCAATACTGTGGTCGAAGAATTTCGGAGGACCGGGCGACGATGGCGGGAAAGTAGTTTTCGCGGGACCAAACGATGATCTTTTCGTTGGTGGATATACTACGAACGGTACCAACAAGGATGGATATCTTATTAAACTAACCACCAATGGAGCGGTGATCTGGACTAAAACATTTGGTGGAGCTCTCTCTGATGAATTTACCTGCGGAGGTTATAAATCGGGCAAAGTTTATTTAAGCGGTCTGACCTCCAGTGCAGGTGCAGGAAATTCCGACATCTGGTTTTTGAAGACGGATACCGCGGGAGTCATCATTCAAAATAAGACATTAGGGACAACCGGCGCTGATTTAGCAAACGAGTTCACTTTTACCAGTGATAACAATATTGCTGTTGCAGGTAAAACTTCAGGCCTCGGAACAAAAACGGTTTATGTAGCAAAGTTTAATCTCTCCGGAGATTCACTATGGACAAGAAGTTATGATCTGAGTAATAACTCAAATACGAACTATATACCGGAAGCCTTTGGCATAACAGAACTTTCAAATCAGCAATTATTAGTTACAGGTCAGGGATGGGATGTAGGGAATTACCCCAGCACCTTTCATTTGCGGCTGGACCTGAATGGTACCACGGTTTATACAAAATGGACAACTTTGTTATCAGACCTGGGGACAGATGTTTGCGCAGGTAAAAATGGAAGCTATTATATAGTTATCAGTTATTGCAATTTCGGTTGCAGGACAGTCCTAAAGAAGTTTGACAATACCGGAACTGAAACATTATATACAGGCTATCAATATCCCGGTGGAAACTCGTACGGCAATTTTTCTTATCCATATCGAGTGAAACCAATCAGTAATTCAAGGCTCCTGATTACCGGTAGTTCCAATTTAAAAAACAACAATTCGGATATCTACTTAGCCAAGCTAGACTCTAACGGTGTTGCCTATACGACAACAACACCATCCATCACCACTACAGGTAGTTTATCATTTTGTCAGGGTGGAAGTGTTTTACTTAAAGTACCTTCCGGATACACACGTTACAGTTGGGGCAAAACAAACCAAAATCAGCTTTCCTATATGAACATCGACAATGATTCATTGGTGGTTACTACCAGCGGAAGTTATTTCTGCACGATGTGGAACAGTGCCGGAATGCGTACAACTGCCATGGTTAATGTAAATGTTACAGCAAACCCAACCGCAACCATTACCGCGGCATCATCGGCGAATTATTGCTCAAACGGTAACGACTCCCTAAAACTTACTGCCACTACCGGATTCACTTCGTATCAATGGAAGCTGAATGGGAATAATATAGCAGGTGCTACTTCGAATATTTATTATGCAAAATCGTCTGGCAGTTACAGCGTACAGATCACAAACTCCTGTGGCACTTCCACTACCAACGGTTTCACTGTAAATACAAATTACGTGCCTATGCCTTATTTCTACT
>JBIIRF010000309.1:0-3461 GCA_044341715.1 Bacteroidia bacterium
GCGCCCGAAAATTAAACTCACTACTTCCGAAACTGGTCAAAGAACTACATGCAGACCCCACGCGGGTATTTCTAGGTGGATTTAGTCAGGGAGCGATTATGTCGTTGCGGGTTGGACTTCAAACGCATTATCCGGTACGTGGAATTGTATGCCTCAGCGGACGTTTTCCACCTGATCTGGATCTGAATAAAATTCCGGCAATGCAGAAAACAAAGATCCCTGTATTTGCAGCTCACGGAACAGAAGACAAAGTCATCTCCATTGCCGACGGACGCAATATCATTCAGAAACTACAATCTGCAGGCATTCCTGTTACTTCAAAAGAGTATACGATGTGACATCAGATCAGCAAGGAAGAATTGATGGCGTTGAAGGCGTGGTTGCAACAGAATGGAAAATAACCATTCGGATTCGCCACTGATTAACACTGAATGTTATGATTTATTATGATGATCATCGCCTGAGTTAACAATTATTAACTACGCAATCGTACTCCCCTCTGTAGTTTTTCATCCAGGTAAAAAATGAGGAATTATTTACTATTTTAAAATTTTATTGCCTCCAAATCTTTCTTAAGAATTGGCAGATATATAGAAATAATAGTCCACACTATTTGTGGGTCAATCCCCATATAATCATGAACTATTCTGTTTCTGAAGCCACGTATTCGTGCCCAATCTATATTCGGAAAACGGTCTTTGAAATCTTCAGGTAATCTTGAAGCAGCTTCACCTATTATTTCAAAGTTACGGATAATTGCATCAAATGTCTTTTCGTCACCAAGGAATTCCTGAAGTGTAAGTCCCGAAGAATATCGTTGTATTTTGAAAATACTCTCGAGAATATCTTTAATTAGTAATTCAGGTTCTCGTTTAGACATATTGTACTTCTTGCTCAACAATTTGCTTATAGCGATCCTTTAATCCATTTTGGGAAACCAAATCAACTTTTCGCTTGAAATTAAATTCCAGATAATTCGCAAGATCGATAAATTCAACTCCGACAGGTTCTCTGAAACAAACAAGAATGTCAATATCGCTGCTATCGTTGAAATCTCCACGAACTATTGAACCAAAAACTCCAATGTTTTTTACTTTGAAGCGTTCAGTTAATATGGACTTGTTCTTAGATAAGAAGAGCTTTATTTCTTCCAGCGATTGCATATCTACAAATATAGTTAAAGTTTGCCAAAATCAGCGATCATCTATTCCATCAGCCTACATCCGTGTCCCCTCTATGCAATCGTACTCCCCTCTGTGGTTTTTCGTCCCGGCTGAACGAATACAAGTTTTCCGTCAGCATCCTCGGCCATTAAAATCATTCCATTCGATTCAATTCCACGAATCTTCCTGGGCGCGAGATTGGCCAGCAAGGTCACCTGTTTACCGATGATTTCTTCAGGTGAGAAATGCAAGGCAATACCGGATACAACGGTTCGCTGATCGATTCCTGTATCCAACGTCAGCTTGAGTAACTTATCAGCTTTCTCTACTTTCTCGGCTGCAAGAATGGTGGCTACACGAAGGTCCATTTTCGAAAAGTCATCGTACGTGGTGATGTCTTTAAAAGGTTTCAATGCTGATGCTTCTGCCGGTGCTGTTTCCACTGCCGCGTTGGTTGTTTTTGTATTTTCCAATTTCTGTAATTGCGATTGTATGGCTTCGTCTTCAATTTTCTCGAATAGCAATGACGCTTCTCCGAGAATGTGTCCCGCAGAAAGCTGTGTATGCTGAAACGCATCTTCCCATGAACGAGGCTGGATATTCAACATGCTTCGCAACTTCTCCGCTGTGAATGGTAAAAATGGCTCACATAGATACGCCAGCGCAGCTGTTACTTCGAGTGCAACATTCAACACCGTTGCCACATATTCCGGATTGGTTTTATGATGTTTCCAGGGCTCTGTATCGGCAAGATATTTATTTCCGGCACGGGCAAGATCCATCACATAGGTAAGTGCTTCTCTGAAACGGTACTTTTCGATACTCTCACTCACCAGCTTCGGTGCATGCTGTACGGCATCGAGGCAAATTTTTTCTGCCTCCAGTAATTCTCCTCTGGCAGGAACCTTACTCTCAAAATATTTTGCTGTCAACACCAGTGTACGGTTCACGAAATTTCCGAGGACAGCCACCAGTTCATTGTTGTTTCTGTCCTGAAAATCCTTCCAGGTAAAATCATTGTCCTTGGTTTCAGGAGCAGTCGCACATAACGCATATCGCAATACATCCTGCTTCTGCGGAAAATCAGCCAGGTACTCGTGCAACCATACAGCCCAGTTCCGTGAGGTAGAAATTTTATCTCCTTCCAGATTCAGAAACTCATTAGCCGGAACATTATCGGGAAGAATATAATCTCCATGTGCCTTCAGCATTGCCGGGAAGATGATACAATGGAATACAATATTATCCTTACCGATGAAATGCACCAGTTTCGTATCCTTGTCTTTCCAGTATTGCTCCCAGTTTGCCGTTAGTGCTCTGGTAGCGGAGATATAACCAATGGGTGCATCAAACCAAACATACAACACCTTACCTTCATTTCCGGGCAGCGGAACAGGTACTCCCCAATCGAGATCGCGTGTAACGGCGCGTGGCTGCAAACCCTGATCGAGCCAGCTTTTGCATTGACCATACACGTTTTTCTTCCAGCTATCCTCTTTGGAGTTCATCCATTCCTGTAGCCACTCCTGCTGCATTTTGTCGAGCGGGAGATACCAGTGTTTTGTTTTCTTCAGGATGGGTGCTTTACCACTCAGTTGCGAGTGGGGGTTGATCAGCTCCCGTGGACTCAAGGAGCTACCGCATTTTTCACATTGATCACCGTATGCGTTCGGGTTACTGCAACGCGGACATGTTCCTGTAATATACCTGTCGGCGAGGAACATATTTGCTTCCTCATCGAAATACTGCTCACTTTCCTCCTCTGTAAAAACTCCCTTTTCATATAGCGTTTTAAAAAAATCAGAAGCGGTTTCATGATGAACCTTATCCGAAGTACGGTGATAGATATCAAATGAAATTCCGAATTCTTTAAAAGCATCCCTCATGATCGCATGGTATTTGTCTACCACTTGTTGAGGAGTCACACCTTCTTTCCGCGCACGCAGGGTAATGGGAACACCGTGTTCATCAGAACCACAGATAAACTTCACATCACGACCCATGAGCCGTTGATAGCGAACGAAGATATCCGAAGGGAGATAACAACCGGCGATATGACCGATATGAAGAGGACCGTTGGCGTATGGGAGAGCGGCGGTAACGAGATAACGCATGGGGATGGGAATAGAGTGCAAAGATACTAATTCCGCCCTCCTTTTGATTGATCCCATTCGGGGAACGGATTGCCGTGGGCAACCCGTTCCCCGAATGGGGGTGATCAGCGTGATAGCGATGATCCCTGAGGCAGACCCGGGGGGAAGCGCCTGCGGGAGGGGGATTTTCCAGGGTCTGGGTCGG
>JBIIRF010000310.1:0-3456 GCA_044341715.1 Bacteroidia bacterium
GGTAAATCTTCGTGCACGAGTGTATTAAACTTCACTGCGCCGGCATTGGCAGGATCTGCGTTCAGCGTTACATCGTATGGACCATTGAGACTATAACAACCGATAAATCCTGTAGCCATGTTATTACAACGGTTAAGGATATACGTTCTTAGTGTATCAATATTCGTTTGCCATTCAGAGAGTGTACCATTCCATCGTGTTCCGTGTGCAGCCATTTCTGGTGTGAGCTTCGCAACAATACTGTCGAGCTGAGATATCATATTATCACAACTGAATACAGTATTCCACAAATCAATCATACGCGAAACATAATACTGGTTGAACTCCGGATTCTGACGCAATTTGTTGAGCACCTGAATATGTCCTTCCGGATCAGAACTTCCGCTCAAACCTTCCGGATCACATGGATCAGCGTATGGACCAGTATTAGGAATTCCGGTATAGTTGATGTAATGCCCGAAAGTAGCATCGTTGTCCCAGAGAATATATCCCCAGCGCAAATGCGATCCGGTTGAATCCATTCCTCTCCACCATCCGGTATTCCAGTTAAGCCAGTCAGAGCAAACGACCATTGAATTCGTAATTACGTAATCTGCCAGACTAGTTGCATCGTAACGACTGATCACGTAATTATAATCAGCCTGGTTAGCCATGTTGTGCGTCTGGATATAACTCCACAATGCTGCCCAATCGTTCAAAGCTGTTGGGCCACCGTATTCCGCCCAGGTATTTCCCCAGGTTAAGATGTACTGGAGATTGTATTTATCTTGTCCGTAGTAGTAATCAGTATAGTCATGTTCATCCGGATTTTCACGGATATCATATACACCCCAATACGAACCGTTCACATACACGATTACCTTTTCTGCATTTCTAACATCTAAATTCATCCCACCTTTTTTAGCAAGCATGTGAATGTATGCATCTCGTACGTGCGCACTTCCGAGGTTAGCTGTACGGTGATCGGCAGGATAGTTATCATCACCGGCGGCGCGAAGAATGATTCGTTGAAAATCGGTACGCGGAGAATATTCAAATAGTTTTTCTTCGATGCTGTGATTGTATCCTAATTCATCGCGTGAAATAAAGTCCATGCTTCGCTGACTAAGCACCCATGAATCCTGTCCGTGACGGTTAAACTCTCCATAGGTATTTGCTACACGATTCAACGAGGTATCGAAATATTCAAATGTTCCTTTAGGCTCCAGTGCACCGGATCCATTTACAAGATTGGTTAACTGTGTAGCGGATACAGAAATAACCGGCAATGTATGACTCACATTCATGAAATACGTTCCGAACTCTACAAAACTTGGCAAGATGGAAGGATCTGTACTGTAAGTGATCGCCTTTAACACTTTAGTACTGGCGATCTGTACTCCGCCGGAAAGTATTGGTGATGATTGAGTAGGAAGCGTTCCGTCAGTAGTATAGTAGATGGTTGAATTAGGCTCAGTAGTTGTTACAACTACGATCAATGAAGATGTATAAAACCCTGCATTCAAATTAAAATCCGGCTTGTCGGCATAGCGTGCATAAGCAGTGGAAAGTGTATTGGATGCATTGGGAGTAGGTATAGTGAAGATACCCCAAATACTTCCGCCATTGGTATTACGCCCGCGAGAATGTCCATTCTGCGTTTTGAGTACATCAACTCCATCCAGAATCACTCCGGCAGGATCTGAAAATACAATGTCTTCGCCGTTATTTTTTGTTTGGGTTATACGGAAGCTGGTGTGGTAATTGAGTCCGGAACTGTTGTTTCTTCCGGAACACCAGAAACGTAAAAATCCGTTTGCCGGAATCGTTGTCCCTGCAGGAATTGTGTATTTGGTTGCAAGGGTAGAATCATCACTCAGATGATATCCGCCAACATTCACTGCGGTTGTTCCGATGTTATATAATTCAATCCAGTCTTCGTAATCGGAGTGATTATCGACAAACTGACTCAGGTTGGAAGCTGAGTATTCATTAATGACAACTTGTGCATTCGCTTGCAGAGTCAACAGAGAGAAGAATGCCGCGGCGATGTGTAAGGGGATGTTTTTCACTTCAACGGTGGTTAAGAGTTTTGCAGGTTAAATGTATTAAATTATTGTTATCAAATGGAGAAATTTACGGTTTGGACTAAAAAAATGACAAGAGATTTACTTTAACCAATAAAAAACAGGATTATTCCCGAGAATTTTATGAATCAGGCAGCTGATTTCTTCGATAAAATCCAAAAACCCAGCATCGTAAAAAGTCCCATTCCAATGAGGAGATAAAACATATTGTCAAACCCCCACCGGTCGGCGCTACCTAAACCGACAATCGGTGCGCAGATATTGGCAATACCATAGGCAATGGAATACAAGGCTGCGTATTGTCCCTGTCGTGGTTTGGGTGGACGTGATAGCGCATAATTCATCATGAACGGCATCGCGAGAATTTCGGAGAAGGTGATGATAATAGTATATACGATGGCCCAAATCAGTAATTGATTTCCGAAGAGGAGAAACAGAAAACACAAAGGAAGACACAATGTTCCCGCAATGATGAATGGGAATATCTCTTTCTTATGCTCCATCCTATGCACCAATGGCATCTCAATCAAGACTACCAGAAAACCGTTTAAGGCCATCAGGAGTCCGATAGTATCTTCATTGTAGTGGCACACCTTGTTGAAGTATTGTGGTACGCTGGCGAAAATCTGAAAGAATACTGTTGCATAGAGCGCTACAAAAAATATAAAGGCCAGATACAGCGGATCACGATATGCAGAGGTGGATGAATCATTGAGTACTTCATGATGATCACTGGAGTGTTCCACCTGCTGTCTGGGAAGATAGAGATAAAGTATGACCGCTGCTCCATAAGTGGTAAGTGCGTCAATGATAAACAACCA
Source organism: Bacteroidia bacterium (assembly GCA_044341715.1). Lineage (GTDB taxonomy): Bacteria > Bacteroidota > Bacteroidia > AKYH767-A > OLB10 > JAJTFW01. The sequence goes on from JBIIRF010000310.1 coordinate 2,888, forward strand.
TTTATAGCCGAGATAAAGCGCGATAAATCCACCGATTGCAGGTCCAACTGTGAAGCCCAGGTTTACAGCCAGACGCACCAACGAAACTGAACGGGTACGATTCTCCGGCTCACTGTAAATGGCAATGGCTTTTGAATTGGCCGGACGAAAAATATCTGCTGTAAACGCATACGAAAAAACGACAGCTGCTAATCCATACAAGGAAGTTACATACAACAACAAGAACAAAACAGTCCCACTAACGAGTAGTGAATACGCCATCACATTGAAATAATCTTTGCGATCGGTAAACCATCCGCCGGCATAGCTACCCAATACACTCCCGATTCCGTAAAAGCTCATCACCACGCCGGCTTCAGCAATGCTATAACCCAACTCACGGGTCATGAACAAGGAAGTAAACAACAAGACCATGCTCCCACTCCTGTTGATGAACATGATGAGGGAGAGAATCCAGATATTCCGGTTCAGATTGGCAAACGAATTACGATAAAGAAGAAAGACTTCGTTCATGGCGAAGTAAAACTAGGAAATTGAGAAATAGAAGTTGATGATTTAGGGAATGAAAT
>JBIIRF010000311.1:0-3450 GCA_044341715.1 Bacteroidia bacterium
CCGTGAATTCATAAAAAAACAGATAGGTAGGTTTTAGGTAGCAGAAAGGCCCGGAGGTTTACTTCGGGTCTTCTGCATTTGTGTCGGACTTGCTCCTACTCATTTCTTTTTAACCTCCGGGAAAGATGATTTGAAGATTTTTTTTCATTTCCCTGATTGGTTTTTGGCTGATCATTTATCTTTGTAATCTACTGAAATACAGCCGAAAAGACGTTATTTTGTAAGAAGTATTATTCGTGAAAGTAGTAATATCTATAAGTGATAGTATTACTTTCATTAGAAATTCAGAAACTTAACTGTTCTTTGCATGTTATTGTTGAAACCTATCCTGAAATAATGATCCGACATGCTTTAATACCTGATATCTGCCGCCAGTTTCTGCATTTTTATGGGCTGGAAGATTCCCGTGATTTATTGAATGCTTCTAAAAATTTGTTGAAAGAAGACCGTGAATTGAATCCTGAGCAATTCTTTGAAGGATTGATCGAATACGGTGCGCTGATAGAGTTGATTTTTCTGCACAATGATATTACACACGCTGATTTCGCTAAACTGGAGAAGGAGGCACATTATCCGATGTTGGTGTTGCTGAAATCGAAAACATCAAATGAAATTTTTCCGGCGATGTTTGTGCCTTCGGAGAAGAAAGAAGCGGAGTATGTGGTGGTGTTTAAAAAGGAGAATCGGGAAGTTTTTTCGAGTGCGGATTTTAGTAAACTTCCGTATGAATTAAGTGCTTCTCATGTGGAAGGGCATTCAGATAAAGTAAATGTAATTACCTGTTTCCCGAATACACAGCTGGATGAGAATCTGGAAAAGAGTGCGGCATTGGCAGGTGGCCAAAGTCGTTTTGTGGTGTTAAGTAAATTCTTCAATGTGCTGGCCGGGGAAAGATCTGAAATCGGATACGTTTTGCTGTACGCCATTTTTGTGGGACTTATCAGTCTTACGCTTCCGTTGGGAGTGCAAAGTCTGATCGGATTTATTTCGAGTGGCCAGGTAGTGACTTCCGTAGTGGTGTTGATTACGTTTATTGTGTTCGGTGTGCTGTTGTCGGGAGTGATGACAATTATGCAGTTGCATCTGGTCGAACATATTCACCAACGACTCTTTGCTAAAACAGCATTCTCTTTTGCATTTCGTGTGCCGCGTATTAAAATGGAATCCGTGTTGAAGTATTACCCGCCAGAATTAATGAATCGTTTCTTTGATACATTGACGCTGATGAAGGGAATGTCTGTGATGTTGATCGATCTTTCTTCTGCATTCCTGCAAACAGTGTTCGGTATTATCCTGCTTTCGTTGTATCATCCTATGTTCCTGGTGTTGGGTACGGTGCTGATGTTGATCCTCTTCCTTATTCTGCGTCTGACAGGTCCGAAAGGATTGAAGACTGCGCTCAAAGAATCGGCCTTTAAATACATGACCGCAAACTGGCTGGAAGAAATTGCCCGGACATTGAGTACATTTAAACTTGCCGGTAATACCAATTTCGCCATTGAGAAAACAGATTTTTATGTAAGTAACTACATTCAGGCTAGGGAAGAGCATTTTAAAGTACTGAAGACGCAGTACTATAGTTTCGTGATTTTTAAAACCGTTATCACAGCCTTATTGCTGATTCTTGGTGCGGTGTTAATTACCAATCGCCAGATCAACCTTGGACAGTTCGTAGCAGCGGAGATTGTGATCATTTTGATCATGAATTCGATTGAAAAAATTATTCTCAAGCTGGATACAGTGTATGATGTATTGGTGAGTGTGGAAAAAATTTCAGATGTAACGAGTCTGCCGGTGGAGACTTATAAGGGTATCGATCTTCCGGTGAAGCCCAATGAGGGAATTGCCGTGAACGTGAAAGAGGTGCAATACCGTTTTCCGGATCGCAATGATTACGTTTTGAATAATGTGAATCTGGAAATAAAAAAAGGAGAGCGTGTTTGTGTGGCCGGATTCAATGGTAGCGGTAAAACTACTTTGGCAAACCTGGTGATCGGATTGTATGAAGGATATAGCGGTATCATTACCTACAATGGAATCTCTTTGCGCGATATCAATAAAGCAAGTCTGATGAATCATCTTGGCGACTATGTTTCACAGGAAGGTTTGTTCGATGGAACGATCTATGAGAACATTGCGATTGGCAGAGGTAATTGTCCGATGGCTAATGTGCAATGGGCGATTGAAGCAGCCGGTTTAAGTGATTTCATTCATAACCTGCCGGATGGTTTAAATACCCGTTTGATTGGTGGGACAGTTCGCATCTCAGAGAGCATGGCTCGTAAAATTATTATCGCCAGAAATATTGTAGAGCGTCCGGGCTTACTTGTGTTGGATGATTTCCTGCTCGGTGTGGAACGTCGGGAGAAGAAACGGATTCTGGATTTGATTCTCGGTGATGAATTTGGCTGGTCAGTATTACTGATTTCCAACGATCCGATGATTATGGATTCTGTTGATCGTGTAGTGGTGATGCGCAATGGTACTGTGACTGATAGTGGTGCCTTCCGGGAGTTGATCGATCGTAACCGCGATTTACAGGATTTAATTAAAGACTATAACCTGATCTGATTTTATTGATATGGAGAAGTATTATGCATTACTACGCAATCAGCCATTCAAAGCAGTGGCGATTGTTCGCGATACAAGGTTTGCCAAACATTTTGCGCGTGTGAGTCTCATTGCTTTCGGTGTGCTGTTGCTTGCGATGTTTCTTCCCTGGACACAGAACATCCGTTCGTATGGCTCTATGACGACTTATCTTCCTCAGGATCGTCCGCAAACCATTCAAACAATCATCGCAGGAAGGATTGAGCGTTGGTATGTTCGTGAAGGACAACCGGTGCAGAAAGGTGATACCATCGTGCGTATTTCTGAGATCAAGGAAAAATTTTTTGATCCACGTTTGTTGGAGCGATATGCTGATCAGATTCGTGCGAAGGAAGGTTCTCAAAGTAGTACCGCTGATAAGGTGGAGGCTTTGGCGAAACAGGTTCGTGCTTTGCAACAGGAAAAAATGTTGAGTCTGGAGAAAGCACGAAATAAATTGGTGCAGGCGCGGTTGAAAATCAAAAGTGACAGCACCGATTTAAAAGCCTTGAATATCGATTACGATATCGCCGTGTATCAATCGCGCCGGGCAGATTCATTGTATAAAAAAGGATTGATTTCATTGAATGAACTGGAGCGTCGTAACCTGAAAGTGCAGGAGTCGAATGCGAAGCAGATTTCGATGGAGAATAAAATGCTGACCTCGCGCAATGAGTTGTTAAATGCGAACATTGAATTGAATTCTATCGAAGCTGAGTATACTACTAAAATCAGCAAGGCGGAATCAGATCTGCAGAGTGCTTTGTCGTATCTCTACGAAACGCAGGGGGAGATCGCGAAGATGAACAATGAGTATGCGAACCTGAGTATTCGCAGCGGATTTTATTTCGTGACAGCTCC
>JBIIRF010000314.1:0-3424 GCA_044341715.1 Bacteroidia bacterium
ATTCTTGGTGCCTTCAGGGATTTCAAAAATCCGCAACCAGAAACATTTACCTTTCTCCGTGAAGAGCAGCAGATAATTATGGTTGGTAGCGATAAACAGATGCTCTACGAAATCTTCATCACGGGTTGCAGCTCCGGCCGAACCACGACCTCCCCTTCCCTGACTCCGGTATTCGTTCAGACTGGTACGCTTGATATATCCCATGTGAGAGATGGTAATCACCACGGCTTCATCGGCGATCATATCTTCCAGAGAAAGATCATCGGCCATATAAACGATTTCCGTGCGACGCTCATCACCGTACTTCTCCCGCATCTCAATCATTTCATCCTTGAGGATCTTCATCCGTAATGCTTCATCTGCCAATATCGACTTATAGAAATCGATCATCTTCATGATTTCAGCATATTCTTCACGGATCTTATCACGCTCGAGTCCGGTCAGACGCTGTAAACGCATCTCCAGAATTGCCTTCGATTGAATCTCGCTCAACTGGAAATTCGACATCAGACCATTCTTCGCTTCATCAGGGGTCTGCGATTTACGAATCAACGCAATCACCTCATCCAGATGATCCAGCGCAATCAGCAAACCTTCCAGGATATGTGCCCGCTTCTCGGCTTCTGCCAGTTCATAACGGGTTTTCCGCAACAATACTTCGTGACGGTGATCTACGAAATGCAGAATCATATCCTTCAGGTTCAACATCATCGGACGGCCACCGACCAGTGCGATATTGTTGATACTGAATGAATTCTGGAGATCTGTATGTTTATAAAGATGGTTCAGGACCACACTCGCCATCGCATCACGCTTGATTTCATACACGATGCGCATTCCATCGCGGTCAGATTCATCGCGGATATCACTGATACCTTCAATTTTCTTTTCGTTGATGAGATCAGCGGTTTTCTTGATCATATCCGCCTTATTCACCTGATATGGAATCTCCGTAACGATAATTCGCTCACGTCCATTGTCCATGGTCTCGATCAGCGTTTTAGCACGGATCACCACCCTACCACGGCCGGTTTCATAAGCATCCTTCACACCGGAATATCCATAAATGATACCACCGGTAGGGAAATCAGGAGCTTTCACATACTTACTAAGTTCCTCAATCGTGATCTCACGGTTGTCGATATAGGCAATAACTGCATTCAGGGCTTCTGTGAGGTTATGCGGAGCCATATTGGTCGCCATACCCACTGCAATACCTGCTGCACCATTCACCAACAGGTTAGGAATTTTAGCAGGAAGAACGGTTGGCTCTTCCAACGTATCATCGAAATTCAGTCGGAAATCAACGGTATCCTTGTCAATATCCGCCAACATCTCCTCTGCAATCTTCCGTAAACGCGCCTCGGTATAACGCATCGCTGCCGGACTATCTCCATCCACCGAACCGAAGTTACCTTGTCCGTCAACCAGCATGTACCGCAGCGACCAGGGCTGGGCCATACGCACCATTGTATCGTAAACAGAGCTATCGCCGTGCGGGTGATACTTACCCAACACCTCTCCCACAATTCTCGCCGACTTCTTGTAGGGTCGATTCGATGCTACTCCCAGCTCCTGCATTCCGAATAAAACGCGGCGGTGTACGGGTTTTAATCCATCACGTACATCCGGTAACGCGCGTGAAACGATAACCGACATCGAATAATCGATGTAGGCTGTTTTCATTTCATCCTCAATGTTGATTCTGACGATTTTTTCGCCTTCTGCCATGTCTTATTGTTTTCGTTGATCTATGCTATTTTGTCAGGTCCTGAGTAAAAAGACAAACATCTGTCTAACAAAGATTTAAGAATGTTAGTCAGCCTGTTGATAAAGTCTTTCAGGGAAGCACGAAGGTAGCGAAAGGGTGGCATATTTTTGGCAGAACAGAGGTCTAATTATTAACAATGCAATAATTCTGTAATAAGTCGGCAAAATACTTTGCAGACGGCAGCAGGTGGTTGTAAATTAGTCCGGTAAATGTTTCAACATCAAACAATAAACAACGCAGCAACAACGTCACCACCACAAAACAAGTACCCCCTAAACCTTTTCTCATCCCTTACGTTCAAAACAAGAAAAACCATTCAATTATATGGAAGCTAAATTCTCACCCAGGGTAAAAGACGTCATCACGTTCAGTCGTGAGGAAGCTTTACGCCTTGGACACGACTACATCGGAACAGAGCACCTGCTGTTAGGCCTCATTCGTGAGGGCGAAGGCATGGCGATCAAGTTCCTGAAGTCGTTAAACATTAACCTCGTTGAGTTGCGAAAGTCAGTGGAGAACGCCGTGAAAGGCAACGCAGGTTCTGTCACCAATCTGAATAATATTCCACTCACCAAACAGGCCGAAAAGGCATTGAAGATTACGTATCTTGAAGCAAAAATTTTCAAGAGTGAAATCATCGGTACCGAGCACCTGTTACTGGCTATTTTAAAAGACGAAGACAATATTGCCACACAGATTTTAAATCAGTTTGGTGTAACATACGATATCATGCGCGAAGAACTGGAACTGTTTAAATCAAATTTCAAATCTGAAGCGCCACAATCGCCTTCTGATGATGATCCTTATTCGAAAGATGAGGATGGTCCTTCATTCGGATCTTCCCAGAAAAAACCGGGAGATACCAAATCCAAAACGCCGGTACTCGACAATTTCGGTCGTGACCTGACAAAAGCGGCAGAGGAAGGAAAACTGGATCCGATTGTGGGTCGCGAAAAAGAAATCGAGCGTGTTTCGCAGATTCTGAGTCGCCGCAAGAAGAACAATCCGATTCTGATTGGTGAGCCTGGTGTTGGTAAATCTGCTATTGCAGAAGGTCTGGCCTTGCGTATCATTCAGCGCAAAGTTTCCCGTGTCCTCTTCAATAAACGCATCGTTACGCTTGATCTTGCTTCCCTTGTTGCCGGTACCAAATACCGCGGACAATTCGAAGAGCGGATGAAAGCGGTGATGAACGAACTTGAAAAATCACCGGATGTCATTCTGTTCATCGACGAGATTCATACCATCATCGGTGCCGGTGGTGCCAGTGGTTCACTCGATGCTTCGAACATGTTCAAACCGGCGTTGGCCCGTGGCGAAATTCAATGCATCGGCGCTACTACACTCGATGAGTACCGTCAGTACATTGAAAAAGATGGTGCACTCGATCGTCGTTTCCAGAAAGTAATTGTAGATCCGACGAATGTTGAAGAAACCGTACAGATACTGAACAATATCAAGGAGCGTTACGAAGAACATCACCACGTTGCTTATACAAATGCTGCTATTGAGGCTTGCGTTAAACTCACTAACCGTTATATCACTGACCGATTCCTTCCGGATAAAGCCATCGATGCATTGGATGAAGCAGGTTCACGCGTACACATCTCCAATATCCATGTTCCGGAAAATATCGTAGATCTCGAGAATAAA
>JBIIRF010000313.1:0-3424 GCA_044341715.1 Bacteroidia bacterium
AGGAGTCCTTGGTGAAGGCGAATCCTTTTTGTGCCTTGCGTTTGGCGTAGAGTGCAATGAGGTCCTTGGCAATGTCCTTGACTTTTTTCTTGGTCTTGGATTTTAATGTGGCCCAGGCGGTGCTGCCGAGTTTGTTGAGTGATGGTGCTGCTCCATCCTTGCTGGTGTATCGGGCAATGCGATGCAGGGAGTGGATGCTGATGTATAAAATATCGTTGTCTTTGTAAACAAGTCGGATGGCTTCCTGCTGTTTTCCGTTTACATCGAGCGTTTCGAGACCGGCAAATCGTCCTACACCATGGTCAATATGGGTGATGAAGTCGCCGGGTTTTAAACTGTAAAGTTCTTTGAGGGTAAGTGCTTCACTTTTCCCGTAGTTTTTTCGGAGACGGAAACGGTGGTAGCGGTCAAATACCTGGTGGTCGGTGTAGCAGATGAGTTTTAAATCGCTGTCAATAAATCCCTGATGCAGCGCAGTGAGAATGGTGTGAAATTTTAATGCAACTCCTTTGTAGGCGTCGGGTCGGGGAAGGTCTTCGAAGATGGAGTAAAGTCGTTCGGATTGTTTGGCCGATTCGCTAAAGAGTAAATTAGTAAACCCTCTCGACTGATTGGCATAAAGATTTTCGAGAAGTAAGTTGAAGTTTTTATTGAAGTGTGGTTGTGGAGTGGTGGAGAAGTGTATTTTCTCTGTGTCCTGGTAATAGGGTTTGGTGCCGAATTCAATGTTTTTTTTTCCGTTGATGCGGAGTTGAAATTCATCGGCGGTGTCGAAGAGTTCGTTGATTTTGCGTGTGACCTGTTCTTCGGCGATGGTGACTTCTTCTCCATATCGTTCACTTACTTTTTCGAGCGACGATTGGATGGCGTTGATGGAGTACGCAAGATCTTTGACATACAAGAGGGTGTTCTCCGGTAAAAAATCGAAGAAGGATTCGTGCTCTTCCCGTACCATACCCGATTGGATATTGGGTATAATCGTAACAAATCCCATTACCTTTTCGCTGAGCTGTGTCGAGGGATCGAAGCTGCGAATGGATTCTACCTTGTCTCCGTAAAACTCAACCCTGTAGGGCATCTCATGCGCAAAGGAATAAACGTCAATAATTCCTCCGCGAATGGCGAATTGTCCGGGTTCATAAACAAAGTCGGTGCGCTGGAAGGCATTCTCATCAAAGAACTCCATGAGGAAGTCAATGGTGTATTTTTCACCGATGCGAATTTCAATGGTGTTGCGCTCGAGCGATTTTTTGGTGATCACCCGTTCGTGTACGGCTTCAGGATAGGTGATAACAGCAAAGTGGTCGCGGCTTTTGTTGATGCGGGTGAGTACTTCGGCTCGTTGTAGAACAAGATTATTATCGGGCTGGTCGAGCTGATAAGGTTTTTTGTACGACGCGGGATAAAGAATTGCTTTCTGTTCGCCGAGAAGATTTTCGAGATCATTTTGAAAGTAGGCAGCTTCTTCACGGTCGCCGAGTAAAAACAATGCCGGGTGGGGCAATTCGGACTGGACAGCAGCCAATACCATGGCATCGGATGATCCACTCAGGCCTTCGAGGTGTACACGCTGGTCATTGGGTTCCGTAATGAAACGGATGAGCCGGCGCGTTTGCTCCTGCTGTAAGTACTTTTGAAGAAGTTGATTTAATTCCACCCGTCGTGTCTGATTTCGAGGGTGCAAATGTAGCGATTACAGTTGCTTTTAATCGAATGCCGGACAAGCAGCTTTTTTCTTTTTTCGTCCGCCTCGGTTTCCACTGCTTTTATGTCCGCCTCGTCCGCCTCCGTTTCCATCAAAGTTGGGTGTGTAAAGCAGAGTGGCTCCCAGGAATACAAAGGTATCATTGTCCTTGGCGTCTCCTCTTCCAAATCCTTCTCGCGGATATCCGTTTGCCAGGTTGGATGCCATCTCTACAGCCAATAATCCGTTTGGTGTAGCGGCTAATCTGGAAGAGTCTGCATAATCTGCACTGAGATCATCAAAATAATCGGTGAGTGTGAAATGGTTTACAAATTCTACGCGTGCAGCAAAGGATGGTGAAATTTTAAATTCAACTCCGATTCCGATGGGGAAGGAAAAGCCATATAGTTTATACGGTTCGGGATAATCTCCACCGTCGATAAATTGTCCTTCTGTTCCGAGTGGCTGTAATTCTATTTCAGTATCATTGACAATTGCTACCGGATTAAAATGAAAGTAGGCTATTCCACCGGTGATATATGGAGTTATTCTTCTCGTATTTCCATTCCGGTATCCCAATAGACGATAGTCGGCCCGAAGTGATGCCTGCCAGATGTTGTTTCTGAAATGTAAATTCCTGCGCAGATTGAATTCCTGAATAGCGAGTGAATCTGCTCCGTCTACTCTTCCGCTGGCGAATGCAGCAGAAAGGTAAACACGCTGACTGGCTCTATACAATATTCCTCCGGTGAAGTAATACTGGAAGAGTTTGCGATGGGTGAGTAACCGATCATTCATGTCGCCATAATACCAGGTGGTGCCGCCTCCGAGAAATATACCTGTGCGCGTTTGTGCATCGATCTGTTGTGCCGAACAAAGAATTAGAATAAGGAAGAAAAATTTTTTTATCATGCGTGTTGTATTGCTGTGTCTTAGTGCGTAGTGATTAAATTTTTGCCGGTCATCTCTGTGGGTGCAGGAACTCCCAACAGGTGAAGTAAGGTGGGTGCTACATCAGCTAATCGGCCGGGTTGCAGCTGTATGTTTTTGTCCCCTGTGACTAAAACGCAGGGAACCGGATTGGTAGTATGTGCTGTGTTCGGACTACCATCAGGATTGATCATCATGTCGGCATTTCCGTGATCGGCAATAATGATAAACTGATAGCCTTTTTTTAGTCCGGTTTCTACCACTTCTTGCAGACAAGCATCTACCGTTTCAACAGCTTTTACGGCTGCGCTGAATACTCCGGTGTGCCCAACCATATCTGCATTAGCGAAGTTGAGACATACAAAATCTACTTCTCCTTTTTCGAGTTCGGCAACAATAGCGTTTTTCACTTCCATTGCACTCATCTCCGGTTGCAGATCGTAGGTGGCTACTTTCGGCGACGGAATCATGATCCGTTTTTCGCCGTTGAATGGTTGCTCTCTTCCTCCGCTGAAGAAAAAAGTGACGTGTGGATACTTTTCAGTTTCAGCAATGCGGATCTGTGTTTTATGATGGGCTTCGAGTACTTCTCCCATGGTATTGCTGAGATTGTTTTTCTCAAATACTACCGCTACGTTTTTATAGGTATCATCGTAACGGGTCATCGTTACATAATGCAGTGGAATCGTTTTCATTCCTGCTTCGGGCATGTCCGTTTGCGTGAGTACCTGGGTGATTTCACGACATCTGTCTGTCCGGAAGTTGAAGCAGATAACTACATCGTTTTCGCTGATGACAGCTAGTGGTGAT
>JBIIRF010000315.1:0-3418 GCA_044341715.1 Bacteroidia bacterium
TTCAGTGATGAAGCCAAATAGCAGCAGCCAGTACAGCATCATCATCTGATTTTTTTTGAAATGCATGATGACAAGCTGAACCGGGAATGAATACAGAAAACGGGAGGAGTACTTGCGTATATTCATTGTGTCGGCTGACCTAACGAATGTATACGTCTTTAACGTGGAAAGGTTAATGGAATTGTAAATTCTTTACACGTACTTGTTAACGTACGAGACTGAGGTATGCCCAAAGTAAGGGTACAGAGATAAAAAGAGCGTCAAAACGATCGAGGAGTCCTCCATGTCCGGGCAGTAAAGTGCCGGAATCTTTTACCTTTAGACTTCGCTTGAGCATCGATTCGGTGAGATCGCCCAGCGTGCCGGCTACAATAATGATAGCAGCGAAAATGAGCCACTCGATGGTGCTGAGTCCGGGCTGAAAGGTGCTGATGAGCCAGGCAATGCCGAGGGTGGTGAGTCCGCCACCAATACTACCTTCCCACGATTTCTTGGGGGATATCCGCTCAAATAGTTTTGTCTTGCCGAATAACATCCCGAATACATAGGCAAAGCTATCACTGCTCCAGAGGAGAAAGAAATAGCCCAATAATATGCCACGGTCATAGTTTCCTGCAGCGTCGGTCGCAAGGGTATTGAGCAGGGCAAAGGGAAGCACTACATAGAGTACGCCCACAACTGTGAATGCAATGTTGGTGAAGGGTTCAGTGCTTTTGCGGTAAAGTTCGGCGATGAAGATGAGCGTAAAGACCGGAAGGAGGAGTGTAAGTGGATTGATCCCTGGCAGTATCGACTGCATCTGTGTTGGAAAGGAGATGGCTCCATAAGTGATGAAGGCAGCCAGATAACCCGCCATGGTATTGGGTGAACGATTCTCTCCGCTGATCATTCCGAAGAACTCATGAACAGAAAGCATGGCAACAACAAAGAAGAGCAGCTGGAAGGTCAGGGGTCCCCACCAGATAGAAGAGAGGATAACACCGACAAATACGGTTCCGGTAATAATGCGTTGCCAGAAATTGTTCACAGCAGATCGTTGGTGGTTAGGAGTACCTGCGCTCTGAGTAAAGCTCCGGCAGGAACGTAGAGTTCTATTTCTCCGAATATGTAAGTCGAGTCGCGTTTGTTGATGGTGAAGGAGGGAATATCTTCTTCATCGAGAATAGCTTTTGCCGCTTCAATATCCAGCGGTGCTGTGCTGGTGAAGACACGTACAAAATTATCTTCCGGTTCAGTGTTCCCGGTCATCGATTACAAACAGGTAGAGTTGTTCTGGTCCATGTGCTCCGATGACCAACTCTGCATCAATATCTGCAGTTCGGCTGGGACCGGTGACTACGGTTACCGAGGACGGAAGCTTGGGATACTTATGTCGAAGCCATGTCAGCGCATCTTTCAGATCTAAGGCTAACTGACTGGCTTTTCCGAGCACGATATGTACCGGCGCAAAGGCAGGAACGCTTCGGGTCTGTTCTTTAGAGGTGAGTAAAATACTTCCGGTGCGGGCAATGAGACACTCACACGTACTCACCGCAACATCCATAACATCGATCTCATCGGTAGTAGCATGGTGGGGAAGTTCACATTCGGTGAGAAGATTGCTTAATCCATCTTCCACGCAAACAATGTTCTTCCACTTATACTGCATACCGAGATTGACTACGGCTTCCATAAACTCAAGCTCGGAGTCGATGAGGAAAAATTTAGCACCGGATAGTTCGGCGTTATCTGCAAATACTAATAAAGGATCTTCATCGGTCAGGTTAAAAACCGGTGAATCAAAAGACAGTTTCGGATAAGGGTTATCGGTCTTTGACAACAACGATGCCCTTATCTTCTTCAGTACTTTCTCTTTATTGGTACTCTCATCCATAATTTATACAGTAGCTGAATCCGTTCCTGTTTCACCAACAGCAGTGGTGGTTTCCATCGGTGCATTCATTAACTTATCATTGTCCTCTGTATCCCACTGACGCTTTCCAAAGATACGCTCAAGGTCTTCCTTGAAGATTACTTCTTTTTCAAGCAGGGTGCCGGCAAGGGTGTCGAGTTTTTCTTTGTTGTTCCGGAGCAGACTAACGGTGCGCACATACGCTTCTTCTACCATCTTCTTCACTTCTTCGTCGATTTTCTCTGCCGTCTTTTCGCTGTAAGGTTTCGTGAAGGAGTAGTCGGCGTTTCCGCTGGAATCGTAGTAGCTGATGTTTCCGATCTCTTTGTTGAGTCCGAATACGGCTACAGTTGCATATGCCTGCTTGGTGATTTTCTCGAGATCGCTGAGTGCGCCTGTAGAAACTGCTCCGAAGGTTACTTCTTCTGCCGCACGTCCGCCCAGCGCTGCGCAGATCTCATCGAGGATTTGTTCCTTGGTAGTGATCTGACGCTCTTCCGGTAAATACCAGGCTGCTCCGAGGGAGTTTCCGCGTGGTACGATGGTTACTTTTACCAGTGGTGCTGTATGTTGCAATAACCAACTCACCGCAGCATGTCCTGACTCATGGTAAGCGATTACTTTCTTCTCATGAGCAGAGATGATTTTGTTTTTCTTTTCCAATCCGCCTACAATACGATCTACCGCATCCAGAAAATCTTTCTGTCCGATAGAAGTTTTGTTATAACGTGCTGCGATCAATGCCGCTTCGTTACAAAGATTGGCGATATCTGCTCCGGAGAATCCGGGAGTTTGTTTAGCGAGGAAGTCGAGGTCCAGACCCGGATCGAGCTTCAGTGGTTTGGCGTGTACTTTGAAAATTTCTTTACGGCCATTGAGATCAGGTAACTCTACATAGATCTGACGGTCGAAACGGCCCGGACGCAATAATGCACGGTCGAGGATATCTGCACGGTTAGTAGCTGCAAGGATGATGACTCCGGAATTGCTTCCAAAACCATCCATCTCGGTCAATAATTGGTTGAGTGTACTTTCACGTTCGTCGTTGGCGCTGAAGGATGGCTGCTTACCACGTGCACGTCCGATCGCATCAATCTCATCAATGAAGATGATACTTGGTGCTTTCTCCTTTGCCTGACGGAAAAGATCACGCACACGGCTGGCTCCAACTCCCACAAACATCTCTACGAAATCAGAACCGGAGAGAGAGAAGAAAGGAACCTGTGCTTCACCGGCAACAGCTTTAGCGAGCAGGGTTTTACCTGTCCCCGGAGGACCTACAAGCAATGCACCTCTTGGAATTTTACCTCCCAGCTGCGTGTATTTCTTCGGGTTCTTGAGGAAATCTACAATCTCCATCACTTCCACTTTTGCTTCTTCTAGTCCGGCCACATCATTGAACGTCACTTTTACGTGCAGGTCTTTGTCGAATAGCGTAGCTTTTGACTTTCCGATATTGAAAATCTGACTTCCACCGGGACCGGAGCCCATACGGCGGATGATGAACATGTAAATAATGATCAGTAA
>JBIIRF010000043.1:0-11212 GCA_044341715.1 Bacteroidia bacterium
GACGAAGGAAATTATGTACTCCGTTAATCCCTTGCGTACTCCAGGGCTTACTTTGCTCCAATGGTCCGAGGAACATCTCATACAAACGCAATGTATCCGCGCCGTATTCTTCGATGATATCATCCGGATTTACTACATTATATTTACTCTTCGACATCTTCTCCACTTCTGCACCACACTTATACACTCCATCTTCGAGGATAAATGTTGCATCAGCGAAATCTTCTCTCCACACTTTAAACTTTTCTGTATCCAGAATATGATTTGGTGCGATACTTATGTCTGCATGAATTGCGGTCGTTTCGTATTGATCTTTGAGTCCGGCCGATACAAATTGATGTGTTCCGTTAATCCGGTACACAAACGCACTCACGCCCTGAATCATCCCCTGATTGATGAGTTTCTTTGCAGGTTCATTTACCGGGATCAATCCGAGATCGAAGAGGAATTTTGTCCAGAAACGTACATACAATAAGTGACCGGTGGCATGTTCTGCACCTCCGAGATAAAAATCTACCTGCTGCCAATAGTTCACCTTCTCCGTCGATACAAAGTCTGTACTATTCTTCGCATCCATATACCGCAAGAAGTACCAGCTGGAACCGGCCCAACCAGGCATCGTTGTGGTTTCGTATTCGTATTGTCCTTTGTATTTCCAGTCCTTCGCACGTGCAAGAGGAGGTTCACCGCTTTCTGTCGGTTGGAACTTATCGATCTCCGGAAGAATCAACGGCAACTCACTTTCATCTAACGTTTGCGGCATACCGTCTTTGTAGTATACAGGGATCGGTTCACCCCAATATCTCTGACGACCAAACGCCGCATCGCGCAAACGATAATTCACCTGACCCTTTCCGATGCCCAGCTTTTCGATTTCGCTGACAGCTTCACGGATAGCCATCTTTACATTTAATCCATTGAGAAATCCCGAATTCACGAGTGTCCCTTCTTTGGAAGTATAGGCTTCTTGAGAAAGATCACCTCCACTCACCACTTCAACAATCGGCAAATGGAAATGCTTTGCAAAAAGATAATCCCGCTGATCGTGACCCGGCACAGCCATCACAGCGCCAGTACCATAACCTGCGAGTACATATTCACCAATCCATACCGGAATATGTTCGCCGGTAAACGGATGCAAAACATGCGCGCCGGTAAACTGACCACTTACTTTCTTCACCTCTGCCTGACGCTCACGTTCTGATTTATTAGTTGCAATTTTCACATGCTCCTCCACATGACTTCGGTACTCCGTAGTCGTTATCTTGCTCACCAGTTCATGTTCCGGAGCGAGAGCAACATAGGAAACACCAAATACGGTATCTGGACGAGTGGTGAATACTTCGATGTAATCATCATGATCCACCACCTTAAACCTGATCGACGAACCTTCTGATTTTCCGATCCAGTTTCGTTGAGCTTCTTTCACTGAGTCGGGCCAGTCGAGGGTATCAAGATCGCGCAAGAGACGGTCGGCATAGGCCGTAATCCGCAAACTCCATTGCTTCATCATCTTCCGCTCGACAGGATAACCACCGCGCTCCGAAACACCATCTTTCACTTCATCATTTGCGAGGACAGTACCGAGAGCCGGACACCAGTTCACCCATGCATCGCTGAGATAAGCGAGACGAAAATGCAAGAGGATATCTGATTGTTCCTTAG
Organism: Bacteroidia bacterium; assembly: GCA_044341715.1. Lineage (GTDB taxonomy): Bacteria > Bacteroidota > Bacteroidia > AKYH767-A > OLB10 > JAJTFW01. The sequence goes on from JBIIRF010000043.1 coordinate 1,666, forward strand.
GCGTAAATGCTTTCCATTGTTCTGACGTGAAAGGAGACACTTCTTTCTCGATATCGCCGGTCAGGTATTGTGGTTTATTACAGTTGAATCCTTCTGTTTCGAAAGTGCGCACCAGCTGATCAATCGGCTCTGCTTTTTCTGTATGACGATTATACCAGGAATGAAAAAGACGAATAAAGATCCATTGCGTCCAGCGGTAATAATCCGGTTCACAGGTACGTATTTCGCGATTCCAGTCGTAACTGAATCCGATTTTATCGAGCTGCTCCCTGTAGCGATGGATATTCTGTTCAGTTGTCACCTTAGGGTGCTGCCCGGTCTGGATCGCGTACTGCTCCGCCGGCAAACCGAAGGCATCATAGCCCATCGGATGCAATACATTAAATCCTTTCAGGCGTTTATAACGGGACACGATATCCGAGGCGATATACCCCAGCGGGTGACCCACATGCAGTCCGGCACCCGAAGGATACGGAAACATATCTAACACATAATACTTCTTCTGGTCGGGCGTTTCTGTAGTGTGATACGTCTGATTCTCGCGCCAATAACGTTGCCACTTATCTTCTATTTCCCGGAAATTATAGTCCATCATACAGGTAATTAGGAGGGCTACGAAGTTAGTAAAAAGAGGGGGTGAATAACTCTTAAGAACAGCGGAAAAGGAGGGGTCGATATTTTATATTTTTGTTGAGCTTCATGACAGAGGAAACTAAATTCGTACGTAAGACCCAGCGGTCGTCCCGACTCTCTACAATTATCAGTATTTCACTGGTGCTCTTCCTGTTAGGAGCATTGGGAGTATTGCTGCTTCACGCGCATAAACTAAGTGTTTATGTAAAGGAAAACATTGAAATCTCCCTGATTATCAAGCCGGAAGCCGATAGTGTAGCGGTCAACGAGCTGATCGGGAAGATTCAGACCTATGAATATATAAAGTCGGCCCGCCTTGTATCCAAGGAGGAAGCCGCAGAAGATCTGAAGAAGGATTTGGGCGAAGATTTTATTGCATTTTTGGGTTACAACCCATTATATCCGAGCATCGACATCCGTCTGAAAGCTGATTTTGCGGAAGAAACCACCATCAACGCTTTTGTGGGATCGATGAAAATCAGTCCGATAATCAGTGAAGTCCAATATCAGCCATCGTTGGTTGAAAGCATCAACCGGAATCTCCGCACCATCACCTGGATCATGCTCAGCTTTAGTGTATTGCTGATTCTGGTATCGGTAGCCTTGATCAATAACACCATCCGCATCTCCCTTTACGCCCGCAGACTCCTCATTAAGAGCATGTTACTGGTTGGTGCCACCCGTGGATTCATCCGTGGTCCCTTCCTCCTCAGAAGCATGTTAAATGGGGTGATTGGCGGGATGGTGGCCATTATTCTCCTCGCGGGACTCCTTTACATCGCCATTATAAAGGTTCCGGAACTGAGTTTGATCCGTGATTTTGAATTAATGGGCATTGTAGCCGCCGGATTAATCATAACTGGTGTAATTTTGTCCCTTCTATGTACCTGGTTCGCGGTGAATAAATATCTTCGCTACCGCACAGAAAACCTTTACTAAGCTTATGTCTAAAAACACTACTGATAAAAAAGCCACCGGGGTAAAAAACCCTGCTGTTAAAGAAAGTATCGATGATGCTGCCTTTGCTTTTGGCCGTGAGAACTATGTACTTCTGTTCATTTCCATTGGTTTATTGCTGATCGGCTACTTCCTGATGGCAGGTGGCAAGGCTGACAATCCCAATGTATTCAATGAAGAAGTATTCAGTTTTCGTCGTATCACACTCGCTCCAATTGTAGTGATGTCGGGTTATGCGCTGGCTATTTACGCGATCGTAAAAAAGGCGGACTAATCGCCCATGACCACACTCCAGGCTATCATTCTGGCCATCATTGAAGGCCTTACTGAATTCCTGCCCGTTTCTTCAACGGGACACATGATTATTGCCTCATCGCTGATGGGGATTGCAGAGGATAATTTCACGAAAACCTTTACCGTTGCCATTCAGTTCGGCGCCATCTTATCGGTAGTAGTGCTCTATTATAAACGGTTTCTACAGAGCATTGAATTCTACCAAAAACTATTCGTAGCATTTATTCCAGCTGCCGTTTTAGGATTCCTCATGGACGATATGATTGACATGCTGCTATCCAATGTACTGGTAGTTGCATTCACCTTACTAGCCGGTGGAGTACTTTTATTATTCATTGATTCATGGCTCAAAGGCGGAACAGGTCCCGAAGCAGAGGAAATCACCTACGCAAAAGCCTTCCGCATCGGGATGTTTCAATGCATCGCCATGATTCCCGGAGTTTCACGCTCTGCAGCCACCATCATCGGCGGACTCGCTTCCAAACTCGACCGCAAAACTGCCGCTGAATTTTCCTTCTTCCTCGCTGTTCCTACCATGTTTGCTGCTACTATTTTCAAAGTGTACAAATTCGCCAAAGCAGGAATCGGTGTCACGCCGGAACAGATAAACATTCTGGTCATCGGAAACCTCGTTGGATTTATCGTAGCCGGAATTGCCATTCGCTCCTTCATCAGCTTTCTCACCAAACACGGATTCGTGGTTTTCGGATACTACCGCATCGCCGTTGGGATACTTATTATAGTACTCAGCGTACTGGGAGTTGATTTAAAACTTCCGGATTAAATGGAAGCAGTGCAGTCGGAAGACATGGTCTTGTTGATGAACAAGCCACTCACATGGACATCCTTTCAGCTCGTAAAAAAAGTAAAGTGGCTTATTCGTGCAAAGAAAGTCGGACATGCGGGAACGTTAGATCCACTGGCGACAGGATTACTGGTCATCTGCACCGGTAAAAAAACCAAAACCATCGAAACTATACAGGCCGCCGAAAAGGAATACACCGGCACTTTTTACATCGGCGCCACCACTCCCAGCTTCGACCTTGAAACCGAACGCGACGCTGAATTTGACATCAGCCATATCACCGAAGAAAAAGTCAGAGAGGTTTTTCAGCAACATATCGGAGAGATTATGCAGGTTCCGCCCATGCACTCAGCCGTTAAACTCAACGGACAACGCGCCTATAAACTCGCCCGCCGCGGAGAGATGGCCGAGTTACGAGCCAAACCACTCGTCATAAAGACCTTTGAACTCACCCGCTATGCGCTTCCCGAAGTCGATTTCAAAGTAGTTTGCAGTAAAGGCACCTATATCAGAGCTTTAGCCAGAGATATCGGACTCGCACTCGGAGCCGGCGCCCATCTTACCGCACTTTGCCGCACCCGCATTGGCGACTATCTTCTTACAGATGCCCTCACGGTAGCCGATCTGGAAGCTAAATACCCGCGCACCAATACGATAACAACTGCTAATACTAGTCAAACGACTGACAACCAATAGCTTGTAGTAAAACAAAGTTTTTACTGACTGATTTACAGCTCATTAGAGAGTACCCCATAGCGCTCCCCCTGTTTAAAAGCGTATCTTTGCATCCCGTTTTAACGGAAACCTTACATTAATATAACCAGTTGCTTCAGAAATTTTCATTATCGGAAGCAACATAAACTGACGGCCCGTAAGCATGAAGTTATCAAAGTTCAAATTCGGTTTCAACGAGAAACTATTAGCCACACATCCTGCAGCCAACCGCGACGAATCAAGATTGATGGTGATTCACCGCAAAAGTGGAAAAATCCTCCACCGCTCTTTCCGCGATATCCTCGAGTACTTCGACGATGGTGATGTGATGGTATTGAACAACACAAAAGTTTTCCCTGCCCGTTTATACGGCAACAAAGAAAAAACCGGAGCAAAGATTGAAGTATTCCTCCTCCGCGAATTAAACGCAGAGAGTAAACTTTGGGATGTATTGGTTGATCCGGCACGTAAGATTCGTATTGGTAACAAACTTTATTTCGGCGATGATGATATGCTCGTTGCGGAAGTAATCGACAACACGACATCCCGCGGACGTACGCTTCGTTTCCTATTTGATGGTACTTCGGCAGAATTCAGAGATGTGATCGAACAACTCGGACACACTCCACTTCCGAAATACATTAAGCGTAAGGCTGAACCGGCAGATAAAGAACGTTATCAGACGGTATTCGCGAAGAACGAAGGCGCAGTAGCAGCTCCGACTGCAGGTCTTCACTTCAGTCGTGAATTGTTGAAACGCCTCGAGTTAAAAGGTGTGAATCTGGCTGAAGTTACCTTGCACGTTGGACTCGGCACTTTCCGTCCGGTAGAGGTGGAAGATCTCACCAAGCACAAGATGGATTCAGAGCAGTTCGCAGTGAATAAAGAAGCTGCTGATATTGTCAACAAAGCAAAAGCGGCACGTAAAAATATTTGCGCTGTAGGTACAACTGCCATGCGCGCGATGGAATCATCTGTGAGCACCATGGGCGAGTTAAAACCGAACGAAGGCTGGACGAACAAATTCATTTTCCCTCCGTACGATTTCAGTATTGCCAATATGATGATCACCAATTTCCACATGCCGGAGTCAACATTGTTAATGATGACGACAGCTTTCGGAGGATATGATCTGATCATGGAAGCTTACAAAGTAGCGCAGAAAGAGAAATACCGTTTCTTCAGTTATGGTGATGCCATGCTGATTCTCGACTAAGAATGAAAAAATTTGCCATCATCGTGGCCGGTGGGCAGGGTATCCGCATGCAGGGTGTCCTGCCCAAACAGTTTTTACCCCTCGATGGTGAGCCTGTACTTGCTCATACTCTCCGACGTTTTCATCATCCCGACATCACTCTCGTGTTGGTAATGAACGCTCAATACATTGATTACTGGAAGGAGTTGAGCAACGGACTTAGCGATATTCCCCCTTATACCCTGGTTGCCGGAGGAGATAGTCGTGCGGAATCGGTAGCCAATGGTCTCGCCGCATTGCCCGAAGAAGGACTCGTAGCCATTCACGATGCAGTGCGCCCTTTGTGTAGTCCGGCCCTCATCGACCGACTCTATACGGCCGGTGCCGAACATGATTCTGCTATTCCGGTGATTGCTGTGAAAGACACCCTTCGATTGCTCAGTGATCAGGGCAGTATTACTGTTCCCCGAAGCCAATATCGCGCCGTACAAACACCCCAGGTTTTCCGGTTATCATTGCTAAAAAAAGCCTTCACCCATCCTGATCTGGCCACCTTCACCGACGAAGCATCCCTTTTTGAAGCCGCAGGACATCCGGTTCATCTCGAAGAAGGAGAAGAAAGTAATATCAAGCTCACTGTCCCCACCGATATGCTCGTAGCTGCTTCCATTCTGAAAGGAATCTGATCGCTTTCTGACAGATTTAGCCCGAAATAGCCCGAAATAGCTGCCATTCCTTCTTATTTTTGTAGATAACAGCGATAAATCCAACCGTAATCCGTCTGTAATAACAGCAACAAAAACGCACCGAACGTATCGGCCGCCCCTACGTACAATAAAACTAACAGGAAATTGTTTAAAGACAACAGGACACGGTGTGTATATCCGTAACTGAAAAAACTATTATTGCAGAAGATGAAGAACGGACAGGCGAAAAATAGTTTATTGCGAGCGCAGCATAAAACGCTGTTATTGCTTTTCAATCTTTTTCTGTTCTTTTCGGTAATGCCTGCTGTTAGTCAGGAAGTCACCGACCTTCAACCACATTTTTCAACTGTCAATTTCGGTGTTGATACCATCGATGGTTTAGTAGCCAACGAACGCGAGATCCGTGCCGGTTTGTTATACGACGTGGTTCGTGACAAGATCATCTGGGAAAAGGACATGGACTATGCCTATCCGATTGCTTCTCTTACGAAGATGATGGTAGGATTACTGGCGATGGAAGACATTGCTGCCGGTACTGTTTGCCTGGATGACCGCATCACTGTTACCCGCACTTACAAAAAGAAATTACGCCGCCGTCGTTATACAACCTACACCGTTGAGGAGAATTATTCCTTTGAAGATGTGTTGAAGATGGCGATGGTTGCTTCCCACAACGAAAGCACTATCTGGATTGCGAAACATTGTTCAGGTACACTCGAGACCTTTGTAGGCCGTATGAATCGCCGTGCAATGGAATTGGGGATGACCAAAACGATGTACTCGAATCCATCAGGATTACCTGCGATAATGCGTGAACTCGACAACAGCAGTTCGCCGCGTGATCAATTGATTTTAGGACTCGAATTACTGAAGCACCCGAAGCTGGTAGAGATCACCTCTATTCCTTATGCCAATGTCCACAATGGAAAAGGCACAGTGAGTTACCGTAACCACAATGGCTTGGTGATTAACTATGGAATGGAAGTAGATGGATTGAAGACAGGATTCACCAAAGCAGCTGGATTTTGTCTGGTAGCAGCAGGGAAACGTGGCGACCATCGACTGATCAGTGTAGTGTTCGGTTGTCGTAGTCCGTGGATCAGAAACGGATTAGTAGCAAACATGATGAACACCTACTACGATGCCATTAAGCTGGGTCGTTTAGGAGAGAGTGCGCCGGATGTGATGGCCTCGAAAGTTTTTCTTGACAGTGTAAACAGAGGTCTCGCTAAACTGGAGCCGAATCTTGAACCAAGAGTAAAAGACACCGGCAACGACGAGAATTATGCCTACACCTATAAAATGGTGACGCAGAAAATCAAGAAAGCGCATACTGTTCGCAGTGGAGATAATCTTGGTCGCATAGCGGATCGTTACAATGTTAGTGTATCTGATCTGAAGAAATGGAATAAGATGCGCAGCACGACTATTCGTCCGGGCCAGAAGATTTATGTTTACAGCACTGTCAAGAAACGTATTCCTGTAAAGCTGGTTGTTGATCCGGAAGAGTCGATTGCAGATCTGCAGCCATCTTCCGACACCACTGAGCAATGTGAAACGGAGATGACGAGTCAGCACGTTACACATCCCGAAGCAAAAGTAAAACAGGATACTGCGAAACAGAAAGAAGCAGTAGTTGTTAAGAAAACCGAAACACCGGATACGGCACCACGTCCACGGTTTATTTATCATACTGTACAATCAGGCGATACACTGTGGAACATTGCACAGAAGTATAAATCCAACCTGGAACAGATAAAAAAGCTGAACAACATCAGCAACAGTAAATACCTCAAACGCGGCGTTAAGATTAAGATTCCCGTCAACGGCAGCTGAGCGAATACCTATTGAGTAATTTTTCTTTCACCCCAAAACATCATCCCCATGAAAAATATTCTGGCATCCATCCTGCTCACGATTTTGCTGGTTCCTGCAATAGCCTCAGCACAACAGGTACAACAGGCACCAAAGCTTCCGGTAGATGAAAAAACCGGACTCATCACCTACACCAAAGTAACAGAACTCACCGGCAGCACCACTGGCAGTTTATATCAGCGCGCCATTGAGTGGGTAAATAAATACTATAAAAATCCGGCAGATGTACTACGCGAAAAAGATTCAGTAGGCGGAGTAATCGTTTGCAAAGCACGATTTAAAATCCAGAACCCACCCGATAAAAAAGGACTTTCAACGGATGCTGGAGTAGTGATGTATAGTCTGAAAGTTCAATTTAAGGATGGGCGTTACCGTTATGAACTCTCCGAGATCAACTGGAAACAGCAATCGTACTACGCCTGTGAAAAATGGATGGACAAAGCAGCACCCGGATACAAACCGGAGTTTGACTTTTACTTACAACAGGTAGATGCCAGCGTACGCGAAACCCTCAAGTCGATGGAGAAAGCGATGTCCACACCTGCAGCAGCCAAAAGCGACGACTGGTAATCAGCAAATGCGCTGCACCTGCACCGCATCATGTAATACGGGATGATCAGCATTCACTCCCGACAACGACAAAAGCCCGGGTTTCATTCCGGGTTTTATTTTTCCGCAAAGGTGATCGAGTCCGAGGAACACAGCACCATTCCACGACGACCAGAGCATCAACGTCTCAAAAGGAATTTCCGGACAATGCTGTGCAATTTTTTTCAGTTCCGACAACACAGACAAACCGGTATTCGACGCCAGACTATCCGTACCGATGGTCACCCGAACTTTTTCTCTGAACAAATCACCAACCGGAGGAACACCACCTGTGATAAACTCATTCGCCGAAGGACAAACACACCAGAACAACTGAGGATGGAGTAATTCCGCCGCATGAATTTCTTCTCTGGAAGTAACCGTATTATGCACCAACTGCATTCGATTCGATTTCGGGAATAGTGGCAATAATTTCTTCAGCGGACGATCAGGAGAAAAAGGCTCCAGCTTACTAAAATCAAAACCGGAAGCCGTAAACAAATCTGCCAACGCACCGGTATGCTGCATGCAAAATTCAATTTCCTCCTCCGACTCCTGCATATGAATGGTTAAAGGATCGAAATAATTTACACGAGCAAACAATTCCTGATACAAAGCCAGCGACACTGAATAAGGAGCATGAGGAGATAAGGAAGCCGGCAAATCATATCCATTAGTAAACTCCACCAATACATCGATACCCTTCGCAGTAATTTCCATAGCACGTTCCGGCTGCAATCCCGGCAACTCCACAAAAGTATGATAGTAGATTTCACTCGCAGCTTTCACGGGAGCAGAGTGAATATAATTAGAGATATCACCAACTGCCACTATTCCCGCCTCCACCATTGCCTCATCAGCAGTCTTCATCGCTTGCAAACGAACTGACTCCTCCTCTGCAAAACGCAAGGCAATCAGCTGACGAATAAAACCGGCCATACCATTCTCCCGACTATTGATCTTTCCCAAGAGATTCGATAATTCCAGGTGACAATGTGCATTCACAAAACCAGGCACCAGCACCTCCACTTCCATCGACGGATCATTACGACCCGAAGAAAGCTCCAGCACACGCCCATTGCGATCCACGGAAACAGTCACCTCCCGCAAAGGAGGACCATCATTTGTAATCAGCAACCGCGTATAAATTCTTTTCATACCACAAATGTATCAAATGCACCATCATTTCGCACTCAGCGATCCTTCAAACCTTTCTGATTTAAAAAATACAACAACCGCATCGACAAACTGATCAGCTTATACGAAAACCAATTCCATCCACGTTTCAGCGTAGACGTTGTACGATCAAACTCCTCCATTCGAATTTCCTGACACTGCTCCTTCATCAGTTGCTTCAGCTCGCCAGTCACCTTCGAAGCAAAATCGTGCTGCAGCACCTCCAGGTTCATCTCAATACTAATCAGTTCACTCAGGTGATTCAGATTATGTGAACCCACACTCACCCAACGATTATCTACCACACATACTTTCGCATGCAACACTGAAGCACGATACTCAAACACCTGCACACCGGCGCTCAACAACTGATCATACAAATATGAAATAGCAGCCTTCATAAACGGCACATCACTCGTACGACTCAAAATGATATAAATCTTCCGGCCACGCTTCGCCGAACGGATCAATATTTTCAGGAGACGACGCGTCGGAATAAAATAACTCGCCAAGATGATCACTTCCTTATGAGCACCACTCAACATATGCTTATACGCTGCAGAAATTTCATTCTTCCGACGAATCCAGTCGTTCACACTCATC
>JBIIRF010000316.1:0-3391 GCA_044341715.1 Bacteroidia bacterium
CCTTGTATTTCCGAGGCCCCAAAAGCATGCCAGCTTACCTTTAATACGGAAATCGTTCGCATACAGTTTGTAAAAAAATCAACATTCTCCCCCCTTTTTCGGATCATGTTGATAATGAACATTACAATTTTATATGAGGAATATACCAGCTACCTTTGCATTCCATGAAGCATCTCAACGAATACCTTCAAGGCACTCGTATCCAATACGATAAGGGTATTTTAGCCGAAAACCACCTGCACGAAAACCCGCTGGTTCAGTTCGAAAACTGGATGCAGGAAGCAATCGCGGCGGGGGTGGCTGAACCTAATGCGATGGATTTGAGTACCGTACAGGATGGGCGTCCTTCCAGCCGGATTGTACTTTTAAAAGGTGTCGATCATGGCGGCTTCGTTTTTTATACCAATTATGATAGCCGGAAGGGTCGCGAAATGGCCGATTCGCCGTTCGTTTGTCTCAATTTCTTCTGGTCCTTGCAAGCCCGGCAGGTTCGGGTGGAAGGCCGGATCGAGAAAGTTTCGCCGGAGGAGAGCGATGCCTATTTCGCTTCCCGTCCGAGAGAGAGTCAGATCGGTGCCTGGGCTTCTGCGCAGAGTACCGTTATTAAAAGCAGAGCGGAACTTGAGGGGCGCATCGCTGATTTAGAGAGAGAATATGAAGGGAAATCAATTCCTCGTCCTGCGCACTGGGGTGGTTATGTGGTGATGCCCGACCGGATCGAATTCTGGCAGGGTCGTCCAAATCGCCTGCACGATCGTTTCCTCTATGAAGATAGTCCGGGCGGATGGATGGTTTTCAGATTATCACCATAGAGGCAATAACTTTCCCGGTTATTCGTCTGTTAAGTGATTCCCATCTTGTTCATTTCCTTCTTCCTCTCAGTTCCAATGATGGAGAAGTCCTTATTATCCACCAAAACATTAATTCATTATCCCTCCGATGACGTTTCGTGTATTAATCTTCGCATTGCTGCTGATTGCCCTCGACTTCTACGTATTTCAGGCGTTCCGATTTGCCTTCCGGAATAGTTCGGAGACCGTTCAGCGCGTTACGACGATTGCATTCTGGTCGATGACCGTTTTCTGTGTGGGTGTATTGGTAGTGAGTCGTTTTTACGACTGGGACCTCTGGCCGAAAGCAGTGAAGACGTACGCCGGTGCATTTATTTTCGTACTTACCTTCTCTAAACTTTTTATTCTGCTGTTCCTGTTAACAGATGATATCTTCCGTGGTGCGCGCTGGGCCTGGGAAAAGATGTTCTCCTCCCCTGCTCCTGCTCCTGATTCGCTAACTCCTGTTCCTTCCAATTCCATTACACGTTCTGATTTTCTGGTGCGTACAGGTCTGGTGCTCGCCTCTCTTCCCTTTGTTTCGTTGATTTATGGAATGGTTCGTGGGGCGTATGATTACCAGGTGAAGAATGTAAAACTGAAGCTGTCTAATTTGCCGGCTGCATTTCATGGCTATAAAATTGTGCAGATCTCCGACTTACACGTGGGTAGTTTTGTGAGTACTGATCCACTTGAAGAAGCAGTGCGTATCATTAATTCTACCGAGCCTGATTTGATCCTCTTTACCGGCGATCTCGTCAATAACAGTTCCGATGAATTAAATCCGCATAAAGCAGCGCTCTCTAAACTCAAGGCCAAGCATGGTATTTTCTCAACGCTCGGAAATCACGATTATGGCGATTATGTGCCTTGGGATTCGCAGGAAGCTAAAGAAGAAAATCTAAAGACACTCATCAACGGACATCGCGAAATGGGTTGGAATATTTTGATGGATGAACACCGTCATATCGAAAAAGACGGAGAGCGCATTACGTTGATCGGTGTGCAGAATTACAGTATGCATCTCCGCTTCCCGAAGTATGGTAGTCTGCCAAAAGCTACACAGGATCTTCAATACAGCAACTTCAATATCCTGCTCAGCCACGATCCGAGTCACTGGAGAGGTGAAGTACTAAAAGATTTTAAAGATATTCATCTGACACTTGCAGGACATACACATGGTTTTCAGTTTGGCGTCGATCTTCCAAATTTTAAATGGAGTCCGGTGCAGTATGTTTACAAAGAATGGGCGGGATTGTATACGGAGGGTGATCAGCACCTCTACGTCAACCGTGGACTTGGATTCCTGGGATATCCGGGACGTGTGGGTATTCTTCCTGAAATCACCGTCTTCGAACTCGAAAAAGCCTGATATTGGAATTTGCCAATTGGCTAATTAGCAAATTAGCAAATGGAAAAAAGGCAAGGTTATGGGAGAAATAATGTAACGAACTCAGCCATGTATTGAATTAATGTTTCGGGTGCTTTTGTGATACTTTGATTGTCGAAATATCGTAAGTTGATCGGTGAGAATTAAAACAAGATTAGGCAATCCTTGCATGACTCCCTGAGCTCGGCGTCGAATTCAATTGTAATAATAACTTTGCACCAACGAATAATAAAATTGGCTAATTTGCTAATTAGTCAATTTGCAAATTAACATTTCTATGCCTAACCTATTTCTAATCCCATCTACTCTTGGTACTGAAGATGTTTCCGGATTTTTGCCGGAGGGGACATTGACTGTTATTCGCTCGCTGAAGTATTTCATTGTGGAGGATGCGAAAACAGCTCGTGCATTTTTGAAGACTTGCAGTATTCCAACACCACAGGCTGAGTTGGATATTCGCGTTCTCGATAAACACAATCCCGATCAGAACCTGAATGAGTTGTTACATGGACTGAGTACCGGAAATGATGTGGGTGTATTGAGTGAGGCTGGTTGTCCGGGAGTAGCGGATCCGGGTGCGAAGATCGTTGCAGAAGCACATCGTCGGGGTTATGCAGTGAAGCCGTTAACGGGGCCTTCTTCGCTATTACTTGCACTCATGGCTTCCGGACTCGAAGGACAACGATTTTGCTTTCATGGTTATCTGCCCATCGACAAAGGCGAACGCATGAAAAAAATTCAGCGACTCGAAGAATATGCCAGAGGGAGAAAGGAGACACAACTTTTCATCGAAGCACCCTACCGGAACAATCAACTGATGGCCGATTTACTGCAATACCTGAGTGGAGAAACCAGGTTATGTATTGCTGCAGATATTACCACAGCAGACGAATCGATCCGTACCATGAAAGTGAAAGACTGGAAAAAACAAAAACCGGAGCTTCATAAGCATCCGGTTGTGTTTTTGATCGGTGAGTAATAGCGTCAGGCGGAGATAGCCTTGTTCACCAGCGCGATGATTTCTGCTTCCAGTGTTATGGCATCTTTCTCAATTTTCGCTGCACGTCCGAGAATATCTTCCAGGAATACTTTATCGTTAAATCCCGCTGCATTGATTCGAACGTTCATATGCGCTCCGATAACAGCAGTCCGGGCACATAGCGCTCCAACA
>JBIIRF010000341.1:0-3085 GCA_044341715.1 Bacteroidia bacterium
ATACCATTATTATCCCCGAAGTTATTACCGGGATTTCCATCAGTCACACCGCCTGCATTACCAAATGCGGACTCATAGTAAAAACCCGGACCCGAAACGTTTCCGGTTGCAGAGCTGGTAATATTCGTGTTGTACCAATTCCACACACCCTGTCCGGAACAATTGGTAGAAGAGATCGGCGTAACAGAAGCAGGATCCCAACCCGGACCAAACGAAGGAGAGATACCATGCAGCCAATTTGCAGATGTCTGGTTATAATCGGTGATGGTATAACAGAATGTCACGGTTTGTCCGGAAGGATACATTCCATTCACCGGAGGAGGCGAAGCTGTAAACGTACTCTGAATCACACATCCTGCGCAGTCATAATTGTTTTGCAATGTAAGCGAGAAATCACATTGATCAGTGATAGAACCTCCACTCACCTGCAGGTAATAGGTACCTCCTGCAAGACCTGAAAACGTAGTATTCAACGTACCATTGGAGCCGATTGCACAACCACGCGGTGTCAGGTTTGCACAGGAAGAACCTTCGTACAAGCCCACATTCGGATTGGCGATACCACCAGAGATATTAATATTCAGACTCGGACCGGCAATACTGAAACGGTACCAAACATCCGCCGCCGGACTTGCCATATTTCCTGCCGGCTGACAACCCAGCAATGAGCTATAAGGAGTTTCAGCAGTAGCGCAGAGATTTGTTGTATTTGTTGTAGTTAATGCACCGATACCACCCGGACAAGCAGAAGGAGCAGGCAGGATACCTAGATTCAACGCACCGGTACAAGCATCATTTGCCGGAGCAGGACCACCCGAGCAGGTAGTTGCACAAGCACCAGTAGCGCAAGTCACGCAGGAAATTTGCGCCACCCAACCTGCATTACGTATAGAACCATCAGACACAAAACGAATCGTAAGACAACCCGAACTGGACGTAACTAAACCCGGAGAAACGTTACCGGTATAAACACCAATCAACGGAGATGCCACCGATGGACCATCATAAATCCACATACGATCGAGATTCGCCTCCGTATCAAAACTCGTAAACACCATCCGGATACACTGCCCCGGGGCGTTAGAACAAAACGTCATCGTGCTGTTTTCATTATTCGCATAATCACCTGCACCGCCGCCGCTATCGAAAAAAGTTCCAGCACAGGTATTCACTGAAACAGAACTCATATTATAGTTCTGCCCACGAGCAGAAAAGGCTACAATAAACAACACCAGCAAGAGTAGAAATCGGAAATTTCTCAGCTTCATCAACGTTAGAAGGATTTCAACAATTCAGCCAGCAGGAATCATCCTCCCGAACAAATTGTTCAATTGTTTTGGTAATCAGGTTTTTGGTAGGGTAAATATATGTTTTTTCAGTTAGAACCCATGGGCAGAAGAATTTTTTTTCAGGGTGAGTATAAACGAAGGTTTGGTGAAAAGTAAGCCTTAAATGTTCATTTCCTCTAACTCCCCAATCCCTGCTTCGAAGTTAGAATCGGTCTAAAATTTGTTTTACATCTTAAAAATAAGCATTTTTAGGCAATGATTCGGCAACTGAGCAACCTGTTTATGAGTGGAATAGCAGCTTTACTGCTCATTTCCTGCAATGGCAAAGCACCGAAGGAACCCGAGATCTCTACTCCCAAAAATGAACCGGTGGCGGCTGAGATTGCCCCTGTACAGCTGCGGATTTACCAGGTTAGCCAGACAGAATATCCCGAAGGCAACTACCAGGTTTTCGGCATTTACGTAGATAATCACACCCGCGACACCATCACCGGCATTGAAGGACGACTGGTTTACTGTGGACAAGCCGGCGACACCCTTGCCTTCATTGACTTTCGTCCCAAGAATCATGGGCAAACCATCGTTACCCTTATTTGCGAAGGCGATACACTAGAAGAAACGGAAGAATTTAACATCGGACCTAGCCAGGACGTAATGGAAACGATTGCCTTCCTGATGAAAGACGGACAGGAGTTCTCCGACCGAATGAAAGCTATGAGCGATCGGTTTTCCTGCCTATGGTTTCCCGAAAACGGCGGAATTACGCATCGTTAGAAGCATCAGCTTAATTTCTCTGTCAGCAATTTCATCTCCACTCTGGCGGCAATCTTTTCATAAATGATATTGTACACCGCCTCAGAAATCGGGAGATCCACTTTCAGTTTTTTATTGATCTCGTGAATACAAGCCACGGCATAATACCCCTCCGCCACCATATTCATCTCCAGCTGTGCACTCTTCACCGAATAGCCTTTCCCCAGCATCGACCCAAAAGTGCGGTTACGGCTAAACTGCGAATAGGCCGTCACCAGCAGATCACCGAGATACGCACTTTCATTGATATCGCGATTAATCGGATGAACGGCATCCACAAAACGTTTGATTTCACGAATCGCATTCGAGATCAGCACTGCCTGGAAATTATCTCCATAACCCAATCCATGACTGATACCACTCGCGATTGCCATCACATTCTTAAGTACTGCCGAGTATTCTGTCCCGAAAATATCACCCGAACGCACAGTTCGTATATACCTACACGTTAGTAACGCCGCCATGTGCGCTGCAGTAGCTGATTCCTGACAAGCAACCGTCAGATAGCTCAGCTTCTCCATCGCCACCTCCTCCGCATGACAGGGACCGGTGATCACCCCCAGATTTTCGAGTGGCACGTTAAATTCTGAGTGCATAAAATCACCCACAATTTTATTATGCTCCGGAACGATACCCTTGATAGCAGAAAACACCTTCTTGCCCTGAAAAGCCTCCACCGGAATACCCGAAAGAGCTGTCTTCAAAAACGCTGCAGGGACCGCCAGCACAATAAAATCGGAAGCCGCCAATGTCTCTGCCAGGTTCGCATTTGGCAACACCCGCGAAAGATCGATCTCCACATCACTCAGATACGAAGGGTTATGACGATACTGGCGGATAAAATCCACGCTCTCCGGGTTACGAATCCACCAGTGAATTTGTCCGGCATTGTTCGACAAAATCTTCACCAATGCTGTTGCCCAGCTGCCACCACCCACTACGCTCACCGAAATCATGAGACGAAAATAGCGGAATTTCCAACC
>JBIIRF010000083.1:0-8010 GCA_044341715.1 Bacteroidia bacterium
TGTTAGACTTCCTTGAAAATGAGCATCTTAACGACGATCCTTCACCACCTCCCGGATGAGTTCCAGCATTTGCTCCGCCGTTGTCCGTTTAAAGATGCATTTCGAAGCCCCGGCTTGCAACAGTGCCTGCACCCGTTTATTATCATCGCCCGACAACTGCGCCACGATACACATCTCCGGATAATGTACCCGCGCAAAACGGATCAGCGAACTCACCGCCACACCCTTCATATCCGCATCAATCAGCAACACATCCGGATGCACCGAAGAAAGCTGTGGAATGAATTTACTCACTCCGGTATGAACGCCGAGGCAATCCATATCCTCCTCGGAATCGATCAGCATCTCCAGCATATCACGCAGAGAACTTTGTTCAACGAATGCCAAAACCCGGATAGCGGTGTCGTGTTTAGTGATCATGTTAGTGTAGTGTAAAGTTTCGTTCAATTTTGCGAGATGTTTCTACTAACGGTAACGCATTACCGATAATTAATATTGTTTCATATAGACTCTTGCAAAACTGCTGCCAACATGAATTTTCCTTCAGGTAATAAAACCGGATGTTTACAGCGTCAACCACCTGTCAAATCGCCGTCAGTAGCACCTTTAACGAGTGGAAAAGTGGTTTCAACGTGTAAGAACACATTCTATCGAACCAAAAACCATCCAAAACCCAAAAAACCTTACAAAATCGAACAGTGTTTTATTTCAAAAATCAACGCTTTGTTAAATATGCTATCAATGGAAAGAATGATATTGAAAAATAGGTACTTTCACTCACCCAAAAACCTATATCAATCATGAATATTTTAAAGAAAGTTCTGCTGGTAGCACTCATCTTAGTAGCTATCACAGCTATTATCGGATGGCTGATGCCCGGTAAAGCGACCCTCGAGCGTTCACTCGTAATGAAAGCACCTGCAAGTGTTATTTACGATCAGGTTAACACCCTCAAAAACTGGGAAAAATGGAGTCCATGGTTCAAGATGGATCCCAACCAGAAAGTCACTTACGGCGAACTCGCATCCGGACCCGGCGCATACTATAGCTGGGTAGGCGAAAAGACCGGCGAAGGCACCATCACCATTGCCGAAGTAGTAGCAGGACAGCTTATCAAAACGAACCTGGCGTTCAAAGGACAAGGCGATGCCAAAAGTGACTTCATCTTCGCGAAAGAAGGAGAAGGAACCAAAGTCACCTGGACCTTCGAATCAGAAATCGGCGGCAACCCATTCGGACGCATCTTCTGGGGAACAGTAGGGAAAAGCATGGTCGGACAATCGTTCGAAGAGGGCTTACGTTCACTTGACGAACTCACTGCAAACATGAAAGAAACTCCCGTTACAGGCAGCAATATTCAGGTTGATGTACGCGCGGTTCCCGAGACCCATTACCTATTCATTCATGACTCCGCCAGCACCGCCACCATCACTCAGAAACTCGGCGCAGGTTTCGGCAAGATCATGGGCGTTGTACAAAAACAAGGTCTAGAACCAGCAGGAGCTCCCTTCGGTATTTACTATACGGAGAGCACCACCAATTGGGAGATGGACATCTGTATCCCTGTTAACAAAGCCGGAAAGGAAGATGGCGACGTAAAAGTTGGCCTCTACAAAGGCGGAAACATGGTCATTGCCTCTTTCTATGGTTCTTATAACCAAACACCTACCGGACACAAAGCAGCAGGAGATTATATTGGTAAGAACGGAAAGAAAGTAATTGGCGCACCCTGGGAGCGATATGTTACTGATCCGATGATGGAAAAAGACACCACCAAATGGCTCACGGAAATTTGTTATCCGGTAGAATAAAAAACCGGGCATAAAAAAACGGCTGTTGTATCAGATACGACAGCCGTTTTTTATTGGGATAAATTTTATTTTTTCTCTTCAATCTTCTTTGCTTCCTCATCACCGGCAACGCCTTTAGAAGCATCTTTAAATTCTTTGATACCGCGACCCAAGCCTTTCGCCAATTCAGGGATACGTTTACCACCAAAGAACAGCAGCAGAACAAGAATGATCAGGAAGATTTCTGTGCCGCCCATGCCGCCCAGGAAACCGAGGAGTATTGTGAGATTCATTTTCAGAGTATAACGGGGCAAAGGTAGACAATATTTTAACCCATCCTGATGAAGAAATCCTGCACCTATACCTTAAAAAGCTGATTTTCTGACAAATACCATCATAAAAAAAGAACCGGCTACCCCAAACCCAAGGTAGCCGGTTATTCAAACCTAAACTGAAGGAACTCTATTTTTAGCACGGGATCGCCTTCCAAAAGCGGAAGACTAAATACCTTCTGATTACAAGACAAAGATCGGGGTAGAGGCGCCGAAAAACAATCCCCAGTAAGGGGGGTTTCTAAGTTTAAGGGTTTCTAGGTTTCTAGGTTTCTAAGTTTAAGGGTTTCTAGGTTTTTAGGTTTTCATGGTCTCCGCTTGCCGGGAGCAAGGCCTCGCGGACTGCCAGGAGGTTGGTCATTGCCTTGTCGGGAGCTTGCCTCGTGGAGTGCCTTTAAAAATATACGCATAGCCGAAAGGTGCCTCCTGATACCTCGGGGGTGGATTGCCGCAGGCCCCGAGTGAGGAACGCTTGTCGGGAGCTTGCCTCCTGGAACCTCGGGGGTGAATTGGTAAGTTGGTAAGTTGGCAATTTGGCAATTTGGCAAATTAGAACGGAATTATAATTCATAGAAGGAATAGATCCGCGATAATCAGTTAAATCAGTTTTATCTGTGTTCCCTTCGGCGATTGATGAATTACTGATTTGTTTCAAAATAGCTTCTACAGTTTATTCTCTTCGAATAAATAGAACGTTTATTCTATTTACCGGTGAGAAATAATTCCTTCATTTTGGATCGTGGTAAAATCGCTCATGATGGTACCCGCATTCAATATGAAAAAGAAACACTTATTCCTTCCCCTGGTCGTCCTGTGGACCATTGTATTCCCTGCGTTGCTCAACGCGCAATGCACAAGCGGATTTCAATATCAATCATATACTCCTATATGTACCGGAAGTGCAGAAACCATTTGCTCCGATGGGTATGCCGGCGAATACGATGCAGTGAACCTTACCGCTGGAGTTTGGTATCGCTTCGACAGTTCCAATCAAACAGACATTGTAACTATCACTGATAACGCCGGTGTTGTAAAAGTCTGGGGAATTGCAACGGCGATGTTCAGGCCTGCGGTTGGCGGTGTCTACCGTTTTTATACACACCTTGCCAATTGCGGATCAGATGTAAATAACAGGTACCGGTGGATCAGCTGTGGATTTACTCCACTGCCTTGCACAACAGCAGTATATAATCAATACCCGGCGGGTGTATTTACTCCGGCTTGTGTTTCTACCGATCAGGTGATAACAATGGGAGCATTCGCTTCTGAGTATAGTCTGGTTTTTCTAAAGGCCGGGCAGATTGTTACCTTTAAGAGTTCTGTGCCCAGCGACGTGCTAACTATTACCGATGCTACCGGCGCTACAGTATATGGTTGCTTCACCGGACAGCTGACACTAACGATACCCGTAACCGCCAATTATCGGTTCTACTCGCACACTACAGGATGTGGTTCCAGTCTCACCACACGATCAAGAATCATTAAGTTGCCTGCTCCTGTTACACCGGGTATCAGCATCGTAGCCGGTAATACTACTGCCTGTGCCGGAGCTAATGTTACCTTTACCGCCACGGTTACTAACGGTGGTCCATCTCCGTCATATCAATGGAAGGTAAATGGCAATAATGTGGGTACCAATCAGAATTTTCTTATCATCAATACCTTGCAGCAAGGAGATATTGTGTCGTGTGTACTGACGCCTAACAATGCCTGTCAGACAGTATCTTCGGTTACCTCCAATAGTTTTACCATGACTATTCAGCCCACCTTTACGCCGGCAGTAGGGATCATAACCGCTCAGGGAACCAGCTGTCAGGGATCTACTGTAAGTTTTCAGGCGAATCCGGTGAATGGAGGACCTTCTCCATCGTATCAATGGAAAGTGAATGGAGTGAATGTAGGCACGAATAGTCCGAATTTTTCTTCCGCCACGCTTGCCACCGGTTCTGTTGTGCAATGCATCATGACGGCGAACAATACTTGCCAGACAGGTTCCTTTTTCACCTCGAATGCTGTAACGGTTACGGTATTGCCGTATGTGACTCCAAGTGTTTCCATCACTTCCGCCAACAATGCCGCATGTGAAGGACCTCAATTATTCTTCAGGGCCATTGCTACGAATGGAGGACCTAATCCGGTATATCAATGGAAAAAGAATGGAGTGAACATACATATCAATGATTCCATTTACTCCACCACATCATTGGTAAACGGAGATGTGATCCGTTGTGATCTGACTGCGAATAATCAATGTCAAACCGGCAGCTTTGTTTTTTCCAACAACATTACTATTAGTACCACATCAAATCCAATTTTAACGACCGGATTTTGTGTTGGCGATACCATGGATGCTCCACTTGTCACTTCATGGAGTGATGATCTTTATCGGGTATGGTACAAAGACGGAAACGTTATCGATACGGTATGGCCTTCCAGATATGGTTATGATTCTTATGGAACTAATATAATTAACTCCGTTGCCGGGCTTGCATTCGATGCCTCCAACGCGATGTATGTGGTTGATAGAGGAACGCACAGGGTTTATCGGTTTACACAAAATGTGTATACCATGGTATATGTATTAGGTAGTACAATCGGCAACTCTGATTCGACATTCAATCAACCTGTCGATATTCAATTTGATATGGCCGGCAAGGTATATGTTTTAGATAAAATGAATAACCGGGTATTGAGATTCGCACCAGGATCCAAAAAAGGCATCACTGTTGCCGGAGGAAATGGTTACGGTGCTTTATTAAATCAGTTAGCGCATCCTCAGGGATTTTGGGTGCAGCCGGATGGTACCATCTATATTGCTGATCAGGAAAATCACAGAGTGGTTAAGTGGGCAAGAGGAGCTACCACCGGAACTTTAGTTGCAGGAGGAAATGGCGCCGGCAATGCAGCAAATCAGTTTAATAATCCATATGATGTGGCGGTGGATGGTTTTGGAAATGTATTTGTTTCTGATCCTCCAAACAACCGGGTTCAACGTTGGGCTCCGGGAGCTTTATCAGGGATTACTATAGCCGGAAACGGAACTGCTGGTAATGGATTAAATCAATTGAACAACCCAAAAGGGATTACATTGGATAAAATAGGTAACTTATTTGTCGCTGACTTTGGAAATCTAAGAACCATGCGTTGGAAACCCGGAGATCCAGTGGGCACAGAATTGGAGGATGCACAGAGACCTCCTGTTCAATTAGCTTTTAATGCTACTGGAGACCTGTGCGAAACCGAGGGAATGTTTAATGCAGCGATACTTAGGTATTATAAAATATGGAGAACCTTCCATGTTCCACAAAGTCCAGGAGTCTATACTGTGATGCGTTATACTACAAAAGGCTGCGAGGTACTTTCATTACCGACCACCATTCAACCAAATGCAGCAACGCAGGTCACAGTTGCTCTTAACAGATTAAACAGTTGTGAAGGAACGCCCGCACAATTCGTTGCCACCCCATCCTTTGGTGGAAATTTTCCTGACTATACCTGGAAGAAAAATGGAGTGGTTGTACAAAATGGTGGGGCTACTTACAGCCCTGCTGTGTTAAATAATGGTGATCTGATTAACTGTACTCTTGTGTCGAATTATGTATGCACCACCAATAACACTGATACAGCTTCAATTGGTCCGATTACCGTACTACCAACCGCAAACCCTTCTGTATCCATTATTCAGACAACACCTACCACCACTTGTCCCGGTGATGTTCTGTTCTTTGGAGCGAGCACTGTGGATGCTACACCCTATGATACCGTAAGATGGTATAAAAATGGTGTGTTTACCGGTGTCAGTGGAAATAGTTTTTCAACCAGCACTTTGGTTCAAGGTGATATAGTTTCTGCATATCTGGAAATCAATAATGTTTGTTCATCACTCAATGGCTTCAATTCAATTCCGATTACTATTCTTCACTTAGGCAACTGCAACAACGGCATGCAGTTATCTATCAAATTATTTCTTGAAGGACTCTATATAGGCAATCAACAAATGACACCGCAGCTCTATCTGAGTGGAATTTCCTCCAATCCTATGGCCGCCGACTCAGTAACCGTTGAATTCCATAGCTCCACAAGTCCTTATTCACTCTTATTCACCGAAGGAGCAATTCTCAAATCAAATGGTTTCATTGATTTTGGAGCTCCTGTTCAATTTATTGGACAATCTGTTTATCTGGTAGTAAAACCCAGAAATGGAATTGAAACCTGGAGTAAAACACCGGTATACCTTCAAACAAACAGCTCTTATGAATTTACACCGTAAAAAATAATTCTGCTAATCTGCGTCGCTCCTATAAAAAGCAGGTTTACGTTTCTAAATATATAGAAAAGCGCGGAGGCCGGATTGTCTTCGTGCTTTTTTTATTATCACGATATCTGCGCCGGTTGCTATAACTTTAATTCTATCAGCAAGGCCAATAAGACTGATTTTAAAAATTTATTCTGATAAACGTTCTATTGAGATCAGACCAACTGTAGTTGAAATTTGTCAAAGAAAAAATCAACTAAAACAACCAAAATGAAACAACATCTTCTTCAACTGTTAGCTGGCGGTATATTCACTGTATCTTGTTTGTTGTCACCTGCAGTTCAAGCGCAAAACACATTCCCGGCCAATGGGTCTGCCGGAATTGGTACTTCCACCCCAAACTCGTCAAGTATCCTGGAGTTAAGCAGTGTCACCAAAGGATTTCTTGCGCCGCGCATGACGAAAGCACAACGTGACGCCATTGTGAATCCTGCAGTAGGATTGATGATCTATCAAACCAACAACACAGCAGGATACTATTACTGGAGTGGAACGGCATGGTTGTCTATGCGACAATCAGTGCTTTCTAAAGACCTCGGTAATCTAACTTCACCCACTGCTATCAATGCAAGTCTTCTTCCCAATGCTTCCGGTGGGATTGACCTTGGGGCTTCAAATTTAGCATGGCGTGATCTGTACCTCACCGGTAGCATCTACAAGAACGGAACCGTATGGATGAGCAATTCCGGGACAAATAATTTCTGGGCGGGTGAATTGGCCGGTGCAGGACAATCCAATTCAAGTGCGAATACCGGCGTAGGAAAACAGGCGCTTGGTGGTGTACTTTCAGGAGGAAACAATACAGCAGTAGGTTATCAGTCGCTGCTGGTGGATGCAGGTGGTAATGGAAATGCTGCATTGGGTTCACAATCGTTGCGTCAGAACGTTTCAGGAAACAACAATGTTGGTGTCGGTTACTTTTCAATGTTTGGAAACAGCGTTGGCAGCAACAATGTCGGCGTTGGATTTGCTGCTCTTTATGGAAACCAAACCGGATACAGCAATGTGGCCATTGGTTCATATGCTTTTTATGGAAATGGAGCAAGTAAGAATTGTGTCGCCATTGGTGACTCAGCCATGATGAATCATAATAACCCTGATCCACATTTCAATGGTGGTTTTGTAATAAATCCTCCAAGTACTGCAGTAGGATCTAAAGCGCTCTACAGGGATCTGAACGGAGTAGGAAATACTGCGGTGGGTTCCTGGGCAATGTACAATAATTTGTCGGGAGGATACAATACCGTTATGGGAACCATGGCTATGCAAAACTGTAACTCTTCTAATAACACCGGACTTGGAGCCTTTACTTTAAATTCATTAACAACAGGAAGCAACAACACAGCTATTGGTTCCAGTGCTGCAGCTAATGTTAATCCTGTCGGACTACAAAACGTGGCAGTAGGTGCAAATTCACTTGTTGGAGGCCGTAGCTATAATGTGGCTGTTGGTTACAACACAGGTGCTTCTGCCGGAACAATGGATAATACAACAACGATCGGTACTGATGCACGTGCAACTGCTACCGATATGGTTCGCATCGGTAATGTGTTTGTGAGTTCAATCGGCGGAC
>JBIIRF010000044.1:0-11082 GCA_044341715.1 Bacteroidia bacterium
GACGTTAAAAAATTGTGGAGTATCAGGTCCCGTGAAGATTGCAATTGAATCCGGTATTTATTATGATCAGGTGGTGGTGGATTCAATTCCATTTGCCAGTGCAACAGATTCGATCGTGTGGACTTCTGCTTCCGGAAATCCGGAGGATGTAGAGTTGTTTATGAAGACAGATTATTCCTATTACCGGAATCCATTTTATTTCAATCGTGCGCATTATTGCAGTGTTTCCGGACTTACTTTGCGGAATTCTTCACCGAAACTTTATGATGCAATGCAAGTTGATGGGCCTGCTCAGTCAGTGATTGTTTTAAATAATGCCAATCATGTTCGAATCACTAATAACCGTTTATTTGGTGCTGTAAGGAATAGTGTTGTTAGTGGTAACGCTGCAATCATTAGTGCATATCTTATTTCGGAGGATGGTGTTTTTGATAATAATTATTTTGAAGGAGGGGAAGTATCTATTGCGATGGGAAGTAGTATCGCAGCGTCGGTTGGTATTCGTATTTCTAACAATGTGATGCGCCAGACAAGCGGACTGCAGTTGTATAATGTGGATGATGTTACCATTCACAATAATAAAATTTCAGCTATCGGTTCTTCTGTTTCATCAAGGATTCAATGTATCGAATGTGATACTGTCCGCATAACAAACAATCAGGTTAGCTCTGAAAGTTGGGCTGATAAGGTGTTAAATCTTAGTTGTGATTGTCCAACGGCGAATCCTTGTCTGGTGGCGAACAATAGTTTTGGCTCAGCACCTTTATGGTTGCCGTTTGCCGGAGCAAGTATAACAGGTGCCAATATCAATGTTATTCATAATTCATTTGGTCATGGAGTAGAATTGGGTGGTTTGTCGAATGTGAATTTTGTGAATAATCTGGTACGTAGCAATTCTGATTTTGCAATTGATCTTTCTTCGTTCAACGGATTCGGCATCTTTAACAATAACCGCTATCAGTCGGTCGGTGCGCCAATTAATTTCACGTATAATGGCAATAATTATAATCTGGCTGCATGGCGTACATTGACCGGATTTGATGCTGCATCTGATTCCGTCACTGCAGAATTTACTACACTAACGGATATGCATCTACGAAGTGCTGTTGCTATGCCGGGTGTGCCATGGGCGGGAATTACAACTGATATTGATGGTGATCCGCGTTCGTTATCTACACCGACAATTGGTGCCGATGAGTTCCAGCCTAACCCTTCGCTGATTGATGTATGGCCGGGCGATTGTGATAGCTCGAAGAACGTAGATAATTTTGATATCCTGCCAATCGGTATGTGCATCAACCGTTACGGCACTTCGCGTCCGGACGAGGATGCGTTCAATTGGTCAGCTTATCCTTCGCTGCTGTGGAATACATCACAGGTGGGTGGAATCAATCTGAACCATGTAGATGCGAATGGTGATGGATGGATTGATGCGGATGACACGCTGGCTGTTATACAGAACTATGGATTATCGCATGCACTCACACCCCCAGATCCACAGCGATTAACTACCGGACCTGATCTTGCGATTGTACCTGTAGGAACCGTTTTTGCTGCCGGTGATACGGTGCATCTGAAAGTTATGGCTGGTGATGGTATACTGCCGGTTGATTTGTTATCTGCTATTGGTTTCCAGGTCGCAGTTCCTCCCGGACTTATCGTTCCCGGATCATTTGCTGTTTCATCGGCGAACAACTGGTTATGTCCGGATAGCAATTGTATTATGTATCGTCGTGCCGATGAAGTTACAGGTGTGGCTGCAGTGAGTCTGGTACGTCTCGACGGAGATGCTGCCTCAGCTTATGGTGAGATGGCCGATGTTCAGTTTGTAGTGAATGCTGCCTATACAGGAAATCCAACCGTGACGATTAGTCTGAGCGATTACAGAGCATTTGATCCCGACGTGACTCCGATACCTCTCTCTCCTATAGATGGAATTATTCAGGTGACCAATACTTCGACTCAGGAGATTGCCTCCTTCGACGGATTAAAACTATATCCGAATCCAACCGGCGGGAATGTGCAGTTGTTGTTCAACTGGAAGGGGAGTCCGGGTGAAGTCGCACAGATAGACGTATTGGATTTGACAGGACGACTGGTGAAAAAGATGAATCCTGTTTTCTTACAAAGCGGATCACAACAACACCAGCTTGATTGCAGTGATCTCAAGGAAGGAATGTACTTTATTTCCTTACGCGCCGCAAATGAAGTGTTGACCATTAAGTTGATTCGGAGGTAACAGAAGCGAGAATTTACTATCCCTAATGCTAGTGGTGAATGCTGTTGGTTAGCTGGGTTACGCTAGAAAAGCCACCTTAAGTAGGTGTTCTGTATTCTGTCAATAGCTGAACATACAGAAGTTTGTATAAATTCGTGAAATAATTCACCTGTATGAAAAGAACTATACTCGCACTCATAATGACCTGCTGCTCCTTCGTTCTCAAGGCACAAGTCAATACTTTCAGTACAACTTTCAATATTTTTAATGGCGATGAAGCACTCTGTGTAATTCAGAATTCGGCCGGCAACTATGTGGTTTGTGGTTCTGTATATCCGGGTGGGTCAACGTTGGATCCGTTTGTAGCAGAAATCTCAACTAGCGGATCAATCCTGCAGGCATGGACGATCACTACAAGTACTACGACAGAAATATTTCGCTCAATCGTACAAACCAGCGATGGCGGTTATTTTCTTACCGGTGCTTTTGGTGCATCTCCTTCAGATTATACTGCATTGGTGATGAAATTGGATGCATCGTTTGGTATTGAGTTTTACAAGCAGTTTGGAGTGACTGGAATCAACGACAATGCTAATCGTGCTTTTGAAATATCACCCGGACATTATGGATTCACCGGATCAATCGGTTTGGGTGGAAGTGTAAAACCTTCACTGGTAATACTCGATCAAAGCGGAAATATCATCCAGCAATCCTATCTGGGAACAAATCAATTTGCGAGTCCCGATTACCGTGGCCGTTATTTTGGCAATGGTGAAGTGGCGATGGGACACCTGACCAATGCATTTACAATCCTGGATACTACAGGTGCTGTGGTGAAGAGTTTCGGAAGTGGATTAGGGATTTTTTCGGTTGATGTGCAGCGGTTAAGTAATGGTAATTATGCTTGTCTTTCATTAGATAATTATGGCGCGCCAACCGGTGAAAGTACTTCGCTCTTAATTGCAGATTCAACTTGTACAAATACATTGCAGTTGCGTAAATACAGTATAGGTGGTTTGAGTTTGCAGCCATCAGAGTTTATTGAAAATGCGAATGGTGATCTACTCATTGTCGGACGCACAGAAAGTATGTCGTCGGGTAACCAAACTCCGGTTCTGATCAAGACCTCTTCCAACGGAGCCCTCAACTGGGCGAAATCATATTTACCTGCCGGAGCTCCCAGTGCTAAATTTAATTCTATCGCAGCCACATCAGATGGAGGGTATATCATGTGTGGACATTCCGGACCCTTCAACGCGCAGAAGATGTTATTGGTGAAAGTGGATTCTACAGGCGATATCAGCAACTGCAGCGTCACAGGATTATCACTTACCTCTGCATTTGCTACAACGAATTTGTCGAGTACCCATCCGGTTTACTCTGGCACAGTAACCGGTGTTAATGCTACGGCTACATTGTATCAGGATACAGTCAGCCAGCAGGTACTTTGCCTGAATGTCGGACTCGGTGCTGAAACTTCTGGTCCGGAGGTTGTCGTGTATCCTTCACCAGCCGGTCAGCAGTTGAATATTCAAGGTCTGGAAACACAGCGCATACAAATTGAAATTTACGATCGCAATGGAGCTCTGGTTTTAAAGTCAAATCGTATGGCTAGTGCTTTGATGGATGTTCAGCTCCAATCGCTTTCTGATGGATTGTACTTATTAATCCTTCGTAGTGATTCCGGTGAGTTGATCCTGAACAAGCGTTTTGTGAAAGCGCAATAGGAGACAGCATTACATGTATTGTTTAGTCGGTTCATAAAGTTCGGAATAGAACTTCGATGAAAAGTAACACTAGTGCAATAGTACTATTCGTTTACTTGTTGTAATTTTGCCCTCTATGCAACTCTCTGCCATCAACGCCATCATCTTCGACCTCGGTGGTGTGATCATTAACCTGAATTATAACAAAACAGCACAGGCCTTCATTGATCTTGGATTAACCAACTTCAACGAAATTTATTCCAAAGCAAAGCAAACAAGTTTGTTTGATGATTTTGAGAAAGGGCATATGGGTAATGATGCATTTCGTGCTACACTGAAACAGCACCTTCCAGCCGGAATATCGGATGAAGCAATTGACTCTGCCTGGAATGCCATGTTGTTGGATTTTCCGCAACATAGAGTAGATTTTCTTCGGGAAGTAGCAAAGAAGTATCGGATTTTCCTGCTCAGTAACACGAACAGCATCCATGTAACCGAGTTTACGCGCATGAATGATAAAGTTTTCGGTAAAGGCGTATTTGAATCCATCTTCGAACAACACTATTATTCCTGTAAAATGGGAATGCGGAAACCGGATGCGGAAATATTTGAGTATGTACTTTCAGAAAATAACCTTGACCGAACCAAAACCCTCTTCATCGACGATAGCATTCAGCATGTAGAAGGTGTCAAAGCTGTTGGTCTCACTGCTGATTGGTTACGTGTGGAAAATGGAGAATCGATAGAAAAAAAATTCGCTAGTTTGTTGTAGTCTTGAATTGATGTCTCTCTAAGTAAAGGTGTTTTTTATTCCTTTATCTCCTGACACAACTCAATCAGCACACCATTTGTTCCTTTAGGATGCAAAAAGCAAATCAGTTTATTATCGGCCCCTTTTTTTGGTTCGGTATTTAGAAGCGTAAACCCTTCTTCTGAGAGACGTTTCATCTCGGCATATATATCGGTTACATCGAAAGCAATATGATGAATCCCTTCGCCTTTTTTCTCGATGAATTTAGCAATTGGGCTATCAGGAGTAGTGGCTTCGAGCAATTCAATTTTATTCGGACCAACCTGAAAGAAGGAAGTCATGACTCCCTCGGAAGCAACACCTTCGGTTTTATAATGCGCAACACCAAAAAGTTTTGCAAAAAGTTCGTTCGATGCTTCGAGTGATTTTACAGCAATTCCGATATGTTCGATTTTTTCCATGCCCAAAAATAACGAATATCTTTTTGGCATGTAACACCACCGGTTTCTATTTGGCAGAATCCGGGTTTTTTTGTTCCTGATTTTCCTGCTGCTCGTTTTTATCAACGTATTCATAGCGGATAGCAGGTGTCGTTGGAATTGACCCAAGAATCGGGTTAATCGGCTCCGGTGTTGACTCGGTCGATGGAAGTTCAGCTGTCTCTGCGGAAAAGGCCTCTTCAGGAATCGGATGCGCTTCATCGTATCCATCTTCTTCCCATTCGTATTTCACTCGTTGTGGACCCTTCTTTCTATAAATCCACGACATCAATAAGCCCGCCAGTCCGCCGAACAAATGGCCTTCCCAGCTCATGTCTTTGAAGAGAGGGAAAATGCCCCATACCATTCCGCCATACAGAAAAACAATGATCAGACTAACAGCCATCATGCGCCGTTCCTTTCTCCACGCACCGCTAAAAAACAAAAACGAAGAGATCGCATACACCATTCCACTGGCGCCGATATGTGCCGAAGGTCTTCCTCCCAGCCATAACCAGAAACCACTTAGAATCCAGGTGAAGAAAATAACTCTCCAGGCAAATTCACGGTAGAAATAAAACAGCATCGCCGAAAGAATAAACAATGGAATGATGTTGGAGAAAAGATGTTCGTTGTCGCGGTGAATAAAAGGAAAGGTGAGTATCCCTGTTAAATCTTCTGTAGATCGTGGAAATAGCCCAAACTCCAGCAAGTGCTGATTCGTTGATACCTCATAGAACCGCACAGCACCCAGGATGATGGCAAAGAGGATTCCCGGAAGGAAACTCGTTAGGATGGAGCGCAGTTCTGGTTTCATTTTTAATCGTGCGAAGATAATACTATATAGTTCTTAGGCCTTTCCGTGTGGTTATTTGACGTTTCAGACTGGTTTTTATTCTATAATTTTAAATAAATTGATGAATTTGTACAAATTCAATAGCTTCTATCTTCTATTTTTGTCCAATGCAATTAATTCATCGGTATACAGGTCATGTGGGTTCAGTCTATGCTCTTGCAGAATCTGGTAGCGGAAGCTTCTTTTCGGGCGGTGGAGATAGGATTGTGGCCCGTTGGGATCTGAATACTCCTTCTGATGGAGACCTGATTGCCAGAGCTACAGATGCCGTGTATTCATTGTGTTATCTTCCTGAAGCTAACCGATTGTTAATTGGTCAGGGAAAAGGTGGAGTGCATGTGATACACCTGGCGCAAAATTCTGAAGAACGATTGTTGCAATTGCACGATGGTGCTGTTTTCGATATTGCTTATCATCCCTCGTCGAACCGCCTTTTTACGCTGGGTGGAGAGGGTGGAGTATGCTCCTTGTCTGCAGATGATTTTCAGGTGGAACAACGGATACGGCTTACCGAAAAGAAAGTTCGGGTGATCTGTTTTCATCCGGTTTCTCCGGTGGCGCTGGTGGGAATTGGTGATGGAAGCATTGCTGTGTTGGATATTCCCTCTTTAAAAGTATTGCATCGTTTTCAGGCGCATCAGGAAGATTTCTCCGTGAATGCAATTACGTTTTCTCCGGATGGAAAATATTTTCTGAGTGGTTCACGGGATGCACATCTTCACCTGTATGAAACAGAAAGTTTGAAATTGGTGTCATCAATTCCTGCACATAATTACGCGCTCTATTCCATTGTGTTTGATCCTTCCGGTCGTTTTTTTGCTACTGCCAGTCGTGATAAAACAGTAAAAATCTGGGATTTCGAGAAAATGGAAGTGCTCGAACGATTGGAAGGTAATGACGGAAAGGGTCACATTAATTCAGTGAATAAACTGATCTGGCTGGCAGATGGAACCTTACTTTCTGCAGGAGATGACCGGGCGATTCAGTCGTGGAAAGTATGATAACTTCATTTCTATTGTAGTTTAGATTTTTTACTTTTGTTCTATGCGCAATGAGAATCTGAATAACGATAAAGACAACCTTACTTCTGCGGAAAAGGAGATTGAAAAGGTGCTCCGTCCCTCCGATTTCGGTGATTTTACGGGTCAGGATAAGGTGGTGGAGAACCTTCGGATCTTCGTAAAGGCTGCGGCGCAACGGGGTGAAGCACTGGATCATGTATTGTTGCATGGCCCTCCCGGATTAGGTAAAACTACCCTGGCGCACATTATTTCCAATGAGCTCGGTACGAGTATAAAAACAACTTCGGGTCCCGTTTTGGATAAACCCGGTGATCTTGCCGGACTCCTCACCAATCTCGAACCGAATGATGTGTTGTTCATTGATGAGATCCATCGGCTTAGTCCGATTGTTGAGGAGTATCTCTATTCTGCAATGGAGGATTATCGAATCGATATTATGATCGAGAGTGGTCCGAATGCACGATCCGTTCAGATTAAATTGAATCCATTTACACTCGTTGGTGCAACTACTCGCTCCGGTTTGCTGACAGCTCCTTTGCGGGCGCGTTTCGGCATTACTTCGCGTTTGGAGTACTACGATGCAAAACGTTTAACGCTGATCGTTCTTCGTGCTGCTGAAATTTTGAAAATGGAAATTGAAGAAGTGGCCGCATACGAAATTGCCCGTCGTAGCAGAGGAACCCCGCGTATCGCAAATGCACTCTTGCGTCGTGTCCGTGATTTTGCGCAGATAAAGGGGAATGGAAGAATAGATCTCGCAATTGCTCAGTACTCATTGAGTGCATTGAATGTGGATGAGTTTGGTTTGGATGAAATGGATAACCGGATTTTAACAGCGATCATCGATAAATTTAAAGGTGGTCCGGTAGGTATCAATACGCTCAGTACAGCTGTGGGCGAAGAAGCAGGTACACTCGAGGAAGTGTATGAGCCATTTCTAATTATGGAAGGATTTCTTCAACGTACTCCTCGTGGAAGAGAAGTGACCGAAAAAGCCTACAAGCATCTTAATAAAACGTTTCATAAAGATAAAGGAACGTTGTTTGATTGATTTGAAATGTTTACTGAAGTAAGCGGCAAGTTGTGATGATTTATAGATTTATTTTTCAATTTAAAAATACAATTTCACGGCCTCAGCCTCTGCGACCTTTGCGCCTCTGCGAGAACCTCCTTTAAGTATCCGAATAAATCGTTTCATTTTGATTAAAGCACTTTGTTTGATTTGAAAAGCCTACTGATATTAACGACAAGTTGTGATGAATTGGGGCTGTGTTTTTCAATTTGGAAGTTCAATTTTACTGCCTCTGCGACCTTTGCGCCTCTGCGAGAACATCCTTTTAATCATCCGAATAAAACATTTCATTTTGATTAAAGCAGTTTGTTTGATTTGAAAAGCCTACTGATATTAACGACAAGTTGTGATGAATTGGGGCTGTGTTTTTCAATTTGGAAGTTCAATTTTACTGCCTCTGCCTCTGCTTCCGATAGCTATCGGAATTTGCGATAACTTCCTTCAAGTAATTTGTCTTCATTTGAATTTGTCCATCATGAAATTTATTGGGATTTCTGGAGTCGAAATATCTATAGATTATGTATTTTTCAAACGGAATGTTGCAGCACACGAAGAACACCCAGTTAATAAAAGACGAAGCACTACGTCTCGGGTTTTCGCATGTCGGTGTGTCAAAAGCCGGATTTTTAGAGGAAGAAGCGCCTCGATTGGAGCAATGGTTGTCGCAGAACATGCATGGTAAAATGTCATACATGGAGCGGTATTTCGATAAACGACTTGATCCACGCCTGTTGGTTGATGGTGCAAAGTCTGTTATTAGTTTGTTGTTGAATTATTATCCGTCATCGCAACAGGATACGTCACTGCCGCAGATTTCGAAGTATGCTTATGGTCGCGACTATCATTTTGTAATTAAGGATAAGCTGAAATCTTTGTTGAATTTTATACAGGACGAAATTGGAGCTGTGAGTGGTAGGGCGTTTGTGGATTCAGCTCCAGTTCTTGATAGAGCGTGGGCAAAAAAGTCTGGTCTTGGATGGATTGGTAAAAACGGCAATCTTATTCACCCAAAGAATGGTTCGTTTTTCTTTATCGCTGAATTGATCGTGGATCTCGAGCTGGAGCCGGATGCGCCGATGCGCGATTATTGCGGTACATGCACCAAATGCATCGATGCTTGTCCGACAAATGCAATTGTTGCACCGAAGGTTGTGGACGGAGGTAAATGCATATCATATTTTACGATCGAGCTAAAAGAGGCTATCCCTGACCGTTATAAAAATACATTCGGTGATTGGGCGTTCGGTTGCGATGTATGTCAGGATGTATGTCCGTGGAATCGATTTTCATCACCAACCTCAGAGCATGATTTTACACCAAAGAATGAGTTGCTCTCGAAGAGTGAAGCTGAATGGCTGGAAATGACAGAAGAGGTGTTTCAACAATTGGCTAAAGAATCGCCATTACTACGACCCGGCCTGGAAAATATGAAACGGAATATTCGCTTTATCGAACGTAATGACGGAACGCCTGCGCAATAACGTCGCTGTATTTATGTCCGAATGTCGTGAGGCACCACACCATTAACATCTTTCGCTCTTCCTTCTTCAGCCAGGTGATAGCTTTCGTAAGTTCTTTCGTAAACAACGACTTGTCGAAGCTTACTTTGGTGAGGATCTCTTTTGAATACTCAAACATTTCTTAACTGTTTTTTAAAAGACAACGAAGGCTAATTTAGTAATGGTTGAGATGAAAAAACGAAAGAATTATTAAAATCTTACATGGGATTCGGTGAATAACTTTTAAGTATCACTCCATCTGTAAGTTACGTTTTCAAACCCTGCCAGGTCCAGCATTCGGTCTACAACAGTTCCGGCTAAATCTTCAAATGTTTGTGGCCTTGAATAGAAGGAGGGGGCGGCTGGTGCAATGATTCCTCCGGCGA
The DNA here is from genome assembly GCA_044341715.1 of Bacteroidia bacterium. Classification (GTDB taxonomy): domain Bacteria; phylum Bacteroidota; class Bacteroidia; order AKYH767-A; family OLB10; genus JAJTFW01. The sequence continues at coordinate 9,990 of JBIIRF010000044.1, forward strand.
GCGTTATCGTCCGCATATTTTCCAGGTGGATGAGGCTTAAAGGAGTATCTCTAACTGCTAAAATCAACTTCCTTCGTTCTTTAAGAATCACATCTGCTGCCCTGGTAATCAGGTCGTTAGATATTCCATGGGCAATGCGGGATAATGTCCCCATGGAGCAAGGGCAAACGATCATCGTTCCAAATCGGGCTGATCCGGAAGCAAATGGTGCCATAAAATCAGATTTGCCATATACCTTGAAAGGCAGCTTTTCGAAGTCGCGGTTCTGGAGTTCATATTCCCATACATCCCGGGCATTATCACTGAAAACAAGACCTACCTCTTCGATCTGATCCTGTAGCTTAACCAGTTTGTCCAATAAAACCTTTGCATAAATGGCACCACTGGCACCGGTGACTCCAACAACAACTTTCTGCTTTTTCATGTATACTGCGAATGTAAAAAAAACAACCCAGCGAACGGAAAGTTTCGTTAAGGGCTATTCAGGATTCGCTTCAGTTTTCTTTTGAAATGTGTAAATGAGTCCGAAACTGATCACACTCGTATATTGGCCCTGATTTAAACGGTAAACAGCACCACTGGTATGCTCGCGAATGGGGATGATGCTCTGCCAGTAGGAGAAAAGGAAGTCAAGGTTGTTGTTGAGGTGATAGCCCAGTGAACCCGCCAGACTTAAATCAAAATCATAAAACGGAATCCGCAGATTCAATGGCCCGTTTTCGTCTTCTTCATAGCTGGAAAGCAGATATCCTAAACTTGGACCGGCTTCCACAAAGAAGTTCTTTTCACTCTTATAACGGAGCATTAACGGCATCTCAACATAACCCAGTCTAAGCAGATAGAATGCCGAGTCTGTGCCATCTCCCTTGAGTGGTTTGCGGCTGCCTTTCTGAAAATAGGCCACACGGAAACCCAGGCTCCATTTATCATTAAAGAATGTGCGAACGCCAGCTCCTCCCATAAATCCGGCTTTGTTGAATCCTTGCAGATTATCCCCCGAGACCTGTGACCCGACAACAGATGCCATTAACTCGGCCTTGAAGCGCTGTGCCAGGCCAGGTGAGGAAAGGAAAATCAGAAGTATCAGCAGTTT
>JBIIRF010000318.1:0-3362 GCA_044341715.1 Bacteroidia bacterium
GCTTCTATAGGTTATCTGCCGGAGGAGCGTGGCTTATATAAGAAGATGGAGGTGGGTGAACAGGCTCTCTATCTGGCGCAATTGAAAGGTATGTCGCGTGCAGAGGCGATGAAGCGGCTGAAGTTCTGGTTCGAGAAGTTTGAAATTACCTCGTGGTGGAAGAAGAAGATTGAGGAACTTTCGAAAGGTATGCAGCAAAAGGTGCAGTTTATTGTAACTGTAGTGCACGAGCCTTCTCTGCTGATTCTGGATGAGCCTTTTACCGGCTTTGATCCTATTAATGCGAACCTTATTAAGGATGAGCTGCTGGAGATGAAGGCGAAGGGTGTGACAATCGCTCTCTCTACACATAGAATGGAGTCGGTGGAAGAATTGTGTACGCATATAGCTCTTATTAATAAGTCGAAGAAGCTGCTGGAGGGTCCTGTGGGTGAAATACGTCGCTCTTTCCGTAGTAATATGTATGAGTTCGAGTATGAGGGGAATAATATTGGTCTGGCAAATAGTCTCTGGGGCGATTTTGAACTGATCAGTAATGAACCGAATGGTGATTATATGAAGGCTTCAGTCAGAATGAAGGGCGGGTCGACGAATGCTCTACTGCAGGGACTGATTAACAACCTGACGATTCACTCTTTCAGAGAAGTCCTGCCGAATATGAATGATATTTTTATTCAAACTGTAACCGAAAAACAAGAACCTATCTCCCATGAATAAGATTCTGCTGATTTTACAACGTGAATACCTGACAAGGGTAAAGAAGAAGTCGTTTATTGTGATGACACTGTTGGGCCCGATTCTGATGGCGGCTGTGGCGATGGCTCCGGTATTAATTGCGAAGTATTCGAACGATACAATGAATACGATACTGGTAGTGGATGAACATCCTGAAATATTTGTGACTAAAATGCCAGGGTCAGAATCATTGGTTTTTGTGAATACAACTACTACACTCGATTCTGCGAAGAAAAATTTTGATCCGGAGAAGTATTATGGGATTCTGTACGTCCCTTCGGATATTATGAAAAATCCGGGCGGGATTATGTTGTTTACAGAGAAGCAGGCAAATATGTCGGTGACTTCTTATATCGAGAATACCTTCGAGAAACAGATTGAGGAGGATAAACTGAAGTCGGAGGGTATTGATAAAAGAACTCTGGAGTCTATAAAAACTAAAGTGGATCTGAAAACCCTGACGCTGAAAGGCGAGGAAAATAGTGCTGCGCTTGCTACAGCGGTTGGATTTATTGCCGGCATTCTGATCTATATGTTTATTATTCTCTATGGTGTTCAGGTAATGCGTGGAGTGATCGAAGAAAAAACAAACCGTATCGTTGAGGTGATCATCTCTTCCGTGAAACCATTCCAACTGATGATGGGAAAAATAATCGGTATTGCGCTGGTGGGTCTGACACAGTTTCTTTTATGGGTGGTGTTGACACTTACCTTGACTACCGTGACGAGTAGTTTACTGGTCGATAAAAAAATGGAGGCGAAAGTAGTGGCTCAGCAAATGAAGACCTCGGGTGTTGATCAGGTTTCATTGCAAGAGCTGGGGGCAAATCCGGAAGTTAAAGCGGATGCGATGTCGAAGTTTTTTGATCAGCTGGCATCGATAAATTTCGGTTTGATCATAACGTGTTTCTTTATTTACTTCCTTGGAGGATACCTGCTCTATAGTTCGCTTTTTGCGGCAGTGGGTGCTGCAGTTGATAATGAAACAGAAACGCAGCAGTTTATGCTTCCTGTGACGCTTCCGCTGATCCTTGCTTTTATCGTTGCGCAGTCGGTGATTCAAAACCCCGACTCACAACTGGCATTCTGGTTCTCGATGATTCCTCTGACCTCGCCGGTGGTGATGATGGTGCGGATTGCGTTTGGTGTTCCGGCATGGGAGCTGGCATTGTCAATCGGATTGCTGATTCTTGGATTTATCTTTACCACCTGGCTGGCAGGTAAAATTTATCGTACAGGTATTCTGTTGTATGGTAAAAAAGTGACTTATAAAGAGCTGGCTAAATGGTTGTTTTATAAAAACTAATGTCGAATCCCCGTTACGGAATTATTGACTGTGGTACGAACACCTTCAATCTGCTGATTGCAGAGTGGAATGGGAAGAAGTGGAAATTTCTGTTGCGGCGGAAGAAAGTAGTAAAGCTGGGTTCACAGGGAATCCGCAATGGAATTATTGGTCCTGAACCGGCTGAGAGAGCAGTGGCGGCGTTGCGAGATTATCGTGCGCTGGTGGATCAATATGAGGTGAAGGAGTTACAGGTATTTGGTACTGCTGCTTTGCGCGATGCGAGTAATGGTCCGGCTTTGTTGCGAAAGATAAAGGCCTCCACCGGATTCAAGATTGAATTGATCGACGGGAACAGGGAAGCGACTTTGATCTATAAAGGTGTCAGTGAAGCGTTGTCGCTGGGAGATGATTGTAGTCTGATCATGGACATCGGCGGCGGAAGTACAGAGTTTATTCTTTGCAACGCTGATGGGATCTTCTGGAAAAAGAGTTATCGCTTAGGTGCTGCGCGATTGCTGGAGATCTTCCATCCCTCCGACCCTATGAAACGAAAGGAGATGATGGCGCTCGAGGATTTTTTAGCAGAAGAACTGGTCGACCTGGGGCAAGCATGTGCTAAATTTAAACCCGGCAGACTCATCGGATCAAGTGGTTCATTCGACACCTTCGCAGCTATCCTGCTTAAAAAACAAAACAAGCCTGCACTGAGAACCAGTCATTACGAATTCTCCATGGCGGACTATCGAAAACTTCATAAAGAACTCGTAAAAAGCACTTACAAAGAACGGTTGTTGATGCCGGGCATGCTCAGAATGCGGGCGGATATGATCCTTCTCGCATCGGTATTGCTTACATTTGTGCTTCAATACACCCAAATACAATCGCTGCATCTCAGCACTTATGCGTTAAAGGAAGGAGCATTGGCCGAGTTAAAGCCATCTCCCTCTTCGCGAAAAACGAAATAGAAAGCAATTAATATGGCCAAAATACTGGTAATCGACGACGAAAAAAGCATCAGAAACACGCTGAAAGAAATTCTTGAATACGAAGGGCACGAAGTTCAGGATGCTGCTGACGGACTTGAAGGATTGAAGAAAATTGAATCGGAAAAATTTGATATCGTTTTATGTGATATCAAAATGCCAAAGATGGATGGACTCGAATTGCTCGATAAAATCATGGAGCTTCAATCCGAAACACCGGTTATAATGATATCTGGTCACGGCACTATTGAGACAGCTGTGGATGCGATTAAAAAAGGGGCGTATGATTTTATATCCAAGCCGCTTGACCTGAACAGAATGCTCATCACTTTGCGCAATGCTCTGGACCGTTCGTC
>JBIIRF010000317.1:0-3362 GCA_044341715.1 Bacteroidia bacterium
CGTTAAGGAATTGATGATACATTAATCGACCCAAATCAAAATTAATTATACTAAGAAAACGTATTCAAATGAAAATAGAACAAATTTATACAGGTTGTCTCGCTCAGGGAGCGTATTATATCGTATCGGAAAATGAAGCAGTAGTTATTGATCCGCTTCGTGAGATCCAGCCATATATTGATCGTGCTGAAAAAGACGGAGTGAAAATCAAGTATGTATTGGAAACACATTTCCATGCTGATTTCGTATCCGGTCATATCGATCTGGCCAATGCTACAGGTGCAACTATCGTGTATGGTCCGAATGCTGAAACAGGATTCGCATCGCATATTGCTAAAGATGGTGAGGAGTTTCAGGTTGGAAAAGTGAAGTTTCGTGTGTTGCACACTCCGGGACATACCATGGAGTCGACTTGTTATTTACTCCTGGATGAGTCCGGCAAAGAGCAGGCAGTATTCACCGGTGATACATTGTTTATCGGAGATGTTGGTCGCCCTGATCTTGCGCAGAAAGGAAATATTACACAGGATGATCTTGCCGGTTTCCTTTTTGATTCCTTGAGAAATAAAATCATGACCTTGTCGGATGATATTACGGTGTATCCTGCTCATGGCGCCGGTTCTGCCTGCGGAAAAAACATGAGTAAGGAAACTACAGACTCTCTAAAACACCAGAAGGAGGTAAACTATGCTCTGCGTGCTGATATGACCAAGGAAGAGTTTGTGAAAGAAGTGACGGATGGATTACTTCCTCCTCCGGCTTATTTCCCACAGAATGTAATGATGAATAAGAAGGGGTACGATAGTATTTCTGATGTGTTGAAGCGTGGTACAAAGGCGTTATCTCCGGCAGCTTTCGAGGCTGCTGCAAATGAAACCGGCGCTTTATTACTGGATACCCGCGACCCGCAAACATTCGCCGCTGGATTTGTTCCGAATGCAATCAATATTGGTATCGACGGTGGCTTTGCTCCATGGGTTGGTGCATTGATTCCTGATGTAAAGCAGGCGTTGTTGCTGATTACGGAAAAAGGTAGAGAGGAAGAAGTTGTGACACGTCTGGCTCGTGTTGGATATGATAACGCACTTGGATTTCTTGAAGGTGGTTTTGATGCCTGGAAAGCTTCAGGCAAAGAGGTGGATACTATTCAGTCCGTAACACCTGATCATCTTGCAGAAGTTCAAAAATCAAATCCGGATGTCAAAATATTGGATGTGCGTAAGCCGGGAGAATATACTGCAGAGCATATCCGTAATGTACAGCATGCACCGTTGGACTATATCAATGATGAAATGGCGCATATCACGAAGGATGAGCCGGTGTATGTACATTGTGCAGGTGGATATCGTTCGATGATCTTTACGTCGATTTTAAGAGCCCGTGGATTCACGAACCTTATTGACGTAAAAGGTGGATTCAAAGCAATTCAGGAGACCGGAAAATTTGATCTTACCGACTGGGTTTGTCCAAGTAAACTTAAAAACTAACAGATAGCAGGTTTGATTGCATTTAACACCATTGCATATGTCTAAGATCAAAGTACTCATCCCGACTGATTTTTCTATGCAGTCAGATTTCGCAGGCTTGATGGCGAAGAAGCTGGCTGGATGGCTGGAATTGGAGTTGCATTTCATTCACATCATTCATCTGCCGTCCAATATTACGCTGGCCTCTGATGGAACATTGCACAGCGATGGAGAAATGGATCCACGTGATTTCAATCGCATGAAGGAAATGGCAGAGGTTCGACTTAATGGATTGAAAGAGCAATTTCCGGAGGTGACGACTCATATCGCCTACGGTGGTATGAAAGAAACAGTGGTGAAGTTTGCCAAGAGCAATCATTTCGATTTGATTCTAATGGGTACAAAAGGTGCCTTTGGATTGAAAGAGAAATTGACCGGTTCAGAAACGCAACACGTTGTGCGAACTTCGGATGTTCCGGTACTTTCAGTAATGTGTGATCGAAGCGATCTTGAGATTAATAATATTCTTCTGGTGCATGACTTTAGTGCAGAAGAGGAGCAGGATCTTAAACTACTTAAGCTGATTTTAAAAGCAACCGGAGCCCGATTACATTTATTGTATGTGTCGAAGACTGAAAAGGAAACTGCGATAGAGCAAATGAAGCAGAGTATGGAATCTTTTATCCAGGATTTCGGTTATGAAAATGCAGAAATTCATATTATAAAAGATCATAATATTGTGCACGGAATCACGCATTTTAATCAGATGCGTGATATGGATATCATCTGTATTGGTACACATGGAAGAAAGGGAATTCAGCAGGTGTTGTATTCCAGTCCTGTCGAAAAGCTTGTTAACCATTTGTACAAACCATTAATTACTTATCATCTCAAAGCATGAACTGGATATTACAACCCTGGCCCTGGTATGTTTCCGGTGCAGTTATAGTTTTTGTAATGGCGTTGCTGTTGTTTTTTGGCAAGTCATTCGGATTATCTTCAAATTTCCGTACGATCTGCGCAGCTTGCGGTGCCGGAAAAAATATCCCATTCTTTGATTTTGACTGGAAATCGCAGATTTGGAATCTCTGGTTTCTGGTGGGTGCTGCATTAGGTGGATATATCACTGTGCATTTCTTGTCAGATAATGCTCCTGTGAAAATCAGCGAGGCTACAATTGCTGATCTTAAAGCATTGGGAATTGGTTCTCCTCAGGGACTTCAGCCGATGGAAATCTTCGGACCGGAGGCATGGTCTTCTGTTTCAGGATGGATACTGCTACTGGGAGGTGGAATACTGATTGGTTTTGGTACCCGCTACGCCGGTGGATGTACTTCCGGGCATGCGATCAGCGGATTAAGCAACTTGCAGTTGCCTTCTCTTATTGCAGTAATTGGGTTCTTTATTGGTGGTCTCACAATGACCTGGTTCATTCTTCCTAAACTTCTTCCACTTCTAATCGGATAAGCTATGAAATTCCTCAGATTTGTATTCGCAGGTGTTATATTCGGAATTGTAATGGCGAAATCAGAAGCTGTTTCCTGGTTCCGTATTCAGGAAATGTTCCGATTCCAGTCATTCCATATGTATGGGATTATCGGTACTGCGGTAACGTTAGGTATGATTCTAACTGCGGTAATCAAAAAGTATAATCTCCGTGATTTCAGTGGAAGTAAAATCGTATTTCAGCCGAAGGAGAAATCTGTGATCAGGTATATCGCAGGCGGAACCATTTTTGGTTTGGGGTGGGCATTGACTGGTGCTTGTCCAGGCCCGATGGTGGTGAATTTAGGTGCCGGTTATCTGCCGATGTTTTTGGTAATTATTGGTGCGACCATTGGTACCTTATTGTATGGTGCATTGCAGAAGAAACTTCCACATTGATTTTTATCAGTT
>JBIIRF010000319.1:0-3336 GCA_044341715.1 Bacteroidia bacterium
ATCCCGGAAGGAATTGTATGCAATACATGTTTGATTCCTTCAAACTCCAGCGTATGACCGGCATTCGGTCCACCCTGAAAACGGGCAATCACATCATATCGCGGGGTAAGTACATCCACCACCTTTCCTTTTCCTTCGTCGCCCCATTGCAGGCCTAATAACACATCTGCTTTCATCTGAAATTCGTTTTTGAGATCAGTAGATCTGATTCATCTAAATAAAAAAAGGCCCACGCCGGAAACGACGAAAACCCTTCTTCAATAATTTTAATTATTTAATGCCTTTGCAGCAAGGTCTTCGCTATCCACCACTGAAAAAACATTGATCAGTTTCGTGATCACCAGCAAGGTTTTAATTTTTTCCGGTACTGCGCAGATAATTGCCTCACCACCTGACTTACGTGCCTTTGATAAAATCCCTAGCAAGACATTCAGTCCGGTGCTGTTCATGTATTTGAAATCAGCAAGACTGATCACGAAATTACTGCCATCTTTTTCCGACAACAAATTAATCTCATCCATCAGCTCATTGGCCTGATTTTTCTCGATCAGATTTCCACTCAGGCTGATCAATGCATATTTATCCTTCTCGGTTATTTTGTATTCGAAATCCATCTTCGGTGATAATAGAAGCCAAAATTACCTGTTTTTTCGGTACAGTCGAGTACCAATACGAGTCAGATAGTTACTATTTATCGACAAAACGAATTGATTTCTAAACATATCTGTCTCAATATGTTGAAATATTTCTTTGAAAAGTACTATTTCATTCTCAGGGTTCTACTCAGGAATGCGTTCCTCCACGGGCTTTGCGCTCCTCCAGGTTTTTACAGGAGCCGGTTTGGATCAACGACTTACACTTTCCGTATAAATTCAGACTATGATGTGTGACATTAAAATTGAGGATATCGCCCATCATACTTTGAATTTGCTGGATTCGTGGATCACAAAACTCCAGTACTTTATCACAGTCGAGGCAAATCAGGTGATCGTGCTGTTTGTAGGCATACGACTTCTCAAATAAGGCGATGTTCTTTCCAAACTGGTGTCGGGTAACCAGATCGCAGGCCAGAAGGTGTTCAATGGTATTGTAAAGCGTAGCTCTGCTCACATGATACTTGCGGGCTTTCATGTTGAGGTAAAGCGATTCGATGTCGAAGTGATCATCGGTGGCATAAATTTCACGAAGAATAGCAAAACGCTCCGGTGTTTTCCGCAGGTTTTGTTTCTCGAGATAATCGGTAAAGAGTTGCTGTACCTTTTCTAAAATTTCGTCTTGTGCTTTGCGCGATGCCATGGGTTGAGTTAAGGATTGGAGTCGACACGTTTCACTGATAAAATACCGGATAGTTTCTCCAGTTTTTTCATCAGTACTTTGAGATGCTCAGTGTCGTGTACAAACAACATGATGGTTCCTTCAAAAAGTCCATCGATACTTTCAATATTGAGCGAACGGATGTTCACCTTCAACTCCGAAGAGATAATTTTCGTGATATTGCTTACTACACCCACATCATCCATTCCGTTGATCTTAATTCCAACCAGGAAGGCGATCTGTTGCTGTCCGAACCACCGTGCACGCACAATACGGTACGCATAATTAGACATCAGCTGAATAGCATTGGGACAATTCGTGCGATGAATTTTTATTCCTTCATTGATGGTGATAAAACCAAATACATCATCACCGGGAATCGGATTGCAACACGGTGATAATTTATAATCGATTTTATCCATGCCCTCTCCGATCACCAGCATATCCGTATTTCCGCGGATATTCTTCACCAGTTCCTCGAATGTTTGTTTGTCGGATTTCTCCGGCAGCTTTAAGGTTCCCTGATCTTTTTGCTCGAAGAAGTCGCGCAGATTTTTCAGATCGATGGCTTCGAGTCCGATGCGGTGATAAAAATCGGTGAGATTAGAAACTTTGTAAAACAAGAGCAGCTCATTCACATTATACGGCTTACTGCTCATCCGTATACTGCGCAGTTTTCGGTCGAATATCTCCTTGCCCAATTCTGCGAGGCGACGTTTTTCTTCTTTGAGCGCAGTCTTTATTTTCGATTTTGCTTTCGCTGTAACAACGTAACTCAGCCAATCATCTTTCGGATGTTGTTTTGCAGAGGTAAGAATCTCTACCTGATCGCCACTCTTCAGTTTCTGACTGATAGGCACCAGACGATGATTGATCTTCGCACCAATACAACGCTCACCAATATCAGAGTGGATTTCAAAGGCAAAATCGAGAGCGGTACTTCCCACCGGCAAAGTTTTGATTTCACCGGACGGAGTAAACACGAAGATCTCATCTGCAAATAAATTCAGTTTGAAGTCGTCGATGAAATCCAACGCATTCGACTCCGGATTTTCAAGCAACTCACGGATTTTTGATATCCATTCATCAAGTGCACTTTCATGACTCGACTCCTTATACTTCCAATGTGCTGCGTATCCTTTCTCTGCAATTTCATCCATGCGACGAGTGCGGATCTGCACCTCCACCCACTTTCCTTCCTTACTCATCACGGTAGTATGCAGCGATTCATATCCGTTTGCTTTCGGAGTACTGATCCAGTCACGTAAGCGATCCGGATTCGGAGTGAAATAATCCGTTACAATGGAATAGACTTTCCAGCAATCGGATTTTTCTCTTTCATAAGGCGAATCAATCGTGATACGGATGGCAAACAGGTCATATACTTCCTCAAAAGTAACCTGCTGCTTTTTCATTTTATTCCAGATCGAGTTAATCGATTTTGGTCGGCCTTTTACTTCGTATTTAAAACCTTCCTTGTCGAGTTCTTCGCGAATAGGACGCGTAAACTCCTGAATAAACTTTTCGCGCTCCTTTTTACTTTGCTGAAGTTTCAGTGCAATTGTTTTGAATACTTCCGGCTCTGTATATTTCAATGCGAGATCATCCAGTTCGGTTTTGATGGAATACAATCCCAAACGATGCGCCAATGGTGAATAGAGATACGCAGTTTCAGAGGCAATCTTCAACTGTTTATCCTTCGGCATAGAACCGAGTGTACGCATGTTGTGTAAACGATCCGCAATTTTGATGAGGATCACCCGCACATCATCACTCAACGTCAAGAGCATCTTCCGGAAATTCTCCGCCTGCAAAGAAGATGTATGATCGAAAACGCCGGAGATCTTTGTTAACCCGTCAACAATACCGGCTACTTTTTTATTGAATAATTTCTCGAGGTCTTCGAGTGAGTAATGGGTGTCCTCCACTACATCATGCAGCAATGCACAAACAATCGACAAGGCACCCAAACCAATTTCTTCAGCCACAATCATGGCTACTGCAATCGGGTGAAAAATATAG
>JBIIRF010000054.1:0-9478 GCA_044341715.1 Bacteroidia bacterium
AAAATTATTTCCTGCTTTCTGCCTCAAACAGAGGGGATGGTTTCGGTAGATGGCTTCGATGTACGGGAGCAGCCGGTAGAGGTCCGCAAGCGGGTAGGGTATCTTCCCGAGCATAATCCACTTTACCTGGATATGTATGTCAAGGAGTTTTTACGATTCATCGGCGGCATCCAGCTCTCTCCGGCCGAAGCACAGAAACAAGCTGACCGGATGATTGAAATTACCGGACTCGGACCTGAGCAACATAAAAAAATCGGCTCGTTGTCGAAGGGTTACCGTCAGCGCGTCGGACTCGCTCAATCCATGATTCACAATCCCGGTGTCTTGATTCTGGATGAGCCCACAACCGGCTTAGATCCGAATCAACTGGTTGAAATAAGGCAACTTATTCGAAACATTGGACGCGAAAAGACCGTAATACTGTCGACCCATATTATGCAGGAGGTGGAAGCCATCTGCGACAGGGTGATAATTATTAACAAAGGGAAGATCGTTGCGAATGATACAACGAGTGTACTCAGGGGCCAGTTAGCCGACCGCAATACCGTGCTGGTTGAATTTGACAAACCCGTAAGTGGAACATTGTTAGAGCAGATTCCCGGAGTGAAAAGTGCACAACGACAGAGAGATAATGTGTGGTTGCTGGAAAGTATAGGAGGAGCCGACAGCCGACAGGAGATATTCCGGTTTGCAGTAGATCATCAATTAGCGGTGATCACCATGCAGAAACAAGAGAACAACCTGGAATCTGTTTTCCGACAACTTACCGTTGAAAAATAAATCACGGGAGCACCATCTCAATCTTTATATTTGACCCCCGAAATAAAGTTTTAATTTAATTCAATCCCCATAAAATGTCATATCTCTTCACCTCAGAGTCAGTATCTGAAGGCCATCCGGATAAGGTGGCGGATCAGATTTCCGATGCACTTATTGATTACTTCTTAGCGTACGATCCTTCGTCGAAGGTAGCCTGTGAAACACTGGTTACTACCGGACAGGTTGTGCTTGCCGGAGAAGTGAAATCCGATGCGTACCTGGATGTTCAGGACATCGCCCGCGAAGTAATCCGTGATATCGGTTACACCAAGAGCGAGTACATGTTTGAAGCCAATTCATGTGGTATTCTTTCGGCCATTCACGAACAATCACCGGATATCAACCAGGGTGTTGAACGCAGAAAGCCTGAAGAGCAGGGTGCCGGCGATCAGGGTATGATGTTCGGATATGCAAGCCGTGAGACGGATAACTATATGCCACTTCCATTGGAACTTGCACATTTGTTACTCCGCGAACTCGCTGCTATCCGTCGTGAGAAAAAAGTAATGAAATATCTTCGTCCTGATGCTAAAAGTCAGGTAACGATTGAATACAGCGACGATCACCGTCCGATCCGTATTGATACCATCGTAATTTCTACACAGCACGATGATTTCGGTGCTGAGAAGAAGATGCTCGATCAGATTACAAAAGATGTAAAGAGCATTCTGATTCCTCGCATCATGAAGAAGTTGCCTAAACGCGTACAGGCGCTCTTCAACAATAAAATCAGCTATCACGTGAATCCGACAGGTAAGTTTGTTATCGGCGGACCACATGGAGATACCGGACTTACCGGACGTAAAATCATCGTAGATACTTACGGTGGTAAAGGTGCTCACGGTGGTGGTGCATTCTCCGGTAAAGATCCATCCAAAGTTGACCGTTCTGCTGCATATGCGGCACGTCATATCGCTAAGCACCTTGTTGCTGCCGGTGTATGTGATGAGGCACTCGTACAGGTAGCATATGCTATCGGAGTTGCGAAGCCGGTTGGATTATATGTGAATACTTACGGTACTGCGAAAGTGCCAATGACTGACGGACAAATTGCCCGTATGATTGAGAAGATGGCGGATTTCGATATGCGTCCATACTTCATCGAGAAACGTTTCGCATTGCGTACTCCTATCTACCGTGAAACTGCTGCTTACGGACATATGGGCCGTGAGTCGAAAGAGGTAGTGAAGGTGTTTAACAAAGGCAAGAAATCAGAGAAAAAAGTGAAAGTAGTATTGTTCCCATGGGAGCGCCTGAATGCGGTAGAAGCTACCAAGAAGGCCTTCGGATTGAGTGGAACATCTTCTGCAGCCGGTAAGTCAGCGAAGCCTTCCAAGGCATCTGCGAAAGCTGCTGTGAAGGTTGCTGCAAAACCAGCTAAAGCCGGTAACGGTAAAGCAGGTGAGAAGAAAGCAAAACAATTGTTGTTGCTCGCTTAATTCACTGATAAATTATAAAAAAGCTCCGGGTGTATATCCGGAGCTTTTTATTTTTAGGATAGTATGTATTAAGGCGATTTTTGTGCTCACTATATGGCTTATGAGAAGCGATAGCAAGACTGAATGATCAATGATGCACCCGATTCAGGAAATCCAGAAATGGCAACATTGCTTTATAGGCTGCTACACATTTTTTAATCAGGTCAGGAGATTTAATATCGGTTGCGGATAGCTCTTCCGTCACCAGAAAGCTCGTGTACTTCAGGTAGTCTGCAGCCGGATGTTCTGGGTCCATTCCTTTCGGTACACGGGAAAGTTTATGCACTTCCAATTCCTTAAAATGTTTTTTGAAGTTTTTATCCTTTAGAATTTTGAAAAACTCTTCGTGGTTAAACTCCACTTCCTGCCGAAGTTTTTTCAGTGTTGGTGCTTCCGGCATCCAATAGCCACCGCCGATAAACGAACCCCATCCGCCTTCCGGTTCAATGTGAATGTAAAATCCACCATTCGGAGATTTTTTTCCGCCGATATTCACCGACGCAGCGAAGTTGGTTTTGTAGGGATCTTTATTCTTACTGAATCTAACGTCTCTGTATATCCGAAAAATACAATCTTTCACTTGCAAACCTGCCAGCCGCGGATCTGTCTTTATCAATGCCGTTATCAGCTTCTCTACAAAGCCATCAAAGTCGGCTTTTGCTTTATCATAAACCGGTCGGTTGGTATCAAACCACTCACGGTTATTGTTCTTTTTCAGGTCTTTCAGGAACTTAATGGTCGGATTTTGAAGCATATTCGGGGGTATTCACAATATTTTTGTAAAGATAAGTAATTGTTTTATAAATTGTTAACTAAAAAAAGAGGGAGGTGGTTTGTGAATTACTAACCTTTCTTTTTTACATTTGTCGGATACGTTAACTGGAGTGTCATTCAAGCAATTAACCATATAAAAACAACCTGACTATTTCATTTCATTAACCAAGCAATGAAAATCCCTAAGAAGACGGCTAAACCAGGTGCCGACAAAAAGAAGGTGGCGGAAGGAAAATCCCGCAAAATGGAGCCACTGAAGTCGAAAGAATTGAAGAATCAGAAATTTGATGATTTCGAAGACGAAGAAGAGGAGGATGGAGATCTCGATCCGGAAATGATGGACGATAACTTCAAAGGCTTCGACGACGTGTACGACGATGACGATGATGATATTTAATCAATCGCCACGGTACAATGCTCCACCCACATGTTGTTTAACAGAACCCGTTGCACTATCGAAAACATTTACTCTTCCCCAGTAATTTAAGGCCCCAAGGAACGCAAATACAATTGCTTCCTTAAACATGATGAGTTCCTTTTCGGGAATGACGTAATGGCTATTGCCTGTATTTTCCATGCGCTCTACCAGAAACTGATGAAATGCACCTCCTCCGGTAGTCAGCACCTTTGCACCTGCCGGAAGAGCCTGCATGGTGTTATTTATTTGAATGGCGATATGTTCGCAAACTGTCCGGGATAAGTCTGCCGGTGAACCATTTTCCAGCAACGGAGCAAAGTGGAGGCTATACCATTCTCTTCCGAGGGATTTTGCCCCTTTTTGCTGGTAAAAACGGAGGTTATTCATTTGTTCCAAAAGATCAGGAAGCAGGTTTCCGGTTGCAGCTAATTCGCCGTTTTTATCAAACGGAATTCCGGTGCGCATGGCCAGTTCATTCAAAGCCATATTGACCGGACAAATATCAAACGCCTTTCGTTTTCCCTCTGAAAGTAGAGAGATATTCGCAATTCCTCCCAGATTCAGGCAGGCCTCATAACCGGCAAAAAGAAAGTGATCTCCAACCGGAACCAGTGGAGCGCCCTGACCACCAAGCGCAACATCTTTACTACGGAAATCGCAAACAGTATCGATACCGGTAACCGCAGCAATATGGGCGCCGGATCCGATTTGGGTTGTAAAACCTTTTCCCGGCTGGTGAAAGAGGGTGTGTCCGTGCGAGGCAATCAACTGCGGACGTATTTTCAGCGATCCGATGAACTCTTTCAGAAGGTTTCCGTACAAGGTCCCCAGGGCAGCATCTGCCTCGAAAATCTCCTCTGCGGAGGCTGAATGCAGATGCCGCAAACGATCTTCCCAAACTGATGAATAGGAGTAGGTTTCAGCTGCCAGCAGTTCATAGCTATATCCTGAACCGTGACGTTCAAACCGGCAGGCCGCCAGGTCGATACCGTCCAGTGAAGTGCCCGACATCAGTCCGACCACCATCAAATTGCCCTGTTCTAAGTCTTTCAACATGGATACAAAGAAAAACTTTCTACCAATAGGCCCTTCAAGACTACGAATGCTTTATTTTTGACATCCTAAGAAAAATACGATTATGATCTTTCAACTCAGCGAAGAACATCTGATGATCCAACAGGCTGCCCGTGATTTCGCGCAGCAGGAGCTCCTCCCCGGTGTAATAGAACGTGACGAAACCCAGAAATTTCCCACAGAACAAATCAAGCGTTTAGGCGAACTTGGTTTTCTTGGAATGATGGTAGATCCAAAATACGGTGGTGGCGGACTGGATGCAATTTCCTATGTTCTCGCTATGGAAGAAATTTCCAAAGTAGATGCTTCTGTATCGGTGGTGATGTCAGTGAATAATTCACTCGTATGCTGGGGACTTGAAACCTTCGGAAACGAAGAGCAAAAGCAGAAATACCTGGTTCCTCTGGCCAAAGGAGAAATCATTGGTGCTTTTTGTCTTTCAGAACCGGAAGCAGGATCTGATGCTACATCACAGCGTACAACTGCCATCGACATGGGCGATCATTACCTGTTGAATGGAACCAAGAACTGGATCACCAACGGAGGTACAGCTTCTGTTTATCTGGTAATGGCGCAGACAGATGTTGGCAAAGGCCACAAAGGAATTAACTGCCTGATCGTAGAAAAAGGAACACCCGGATTTACGGTTGGATTGAAAGAAAATAAACTTGGAATTCGCGGTTCGGATACGCATTCACTCATGTTTCAGGATGTGAAGGTGCCAAAAGCGAACCGCATCGGCGAAGATGGATTCGGATTTAAGTTTGCCATGAAAACACTCACCGGCGGACGTATCGGAATCGCTGCACAAGCACTCGGTATTGCCAGTGGTGCATATGAACTCGCTTTGAAATATTCGAAAGAGCGTAAAGCATTCGGAACAGAAATCTGCAACCATCAGGCTATTCAGTTTAAATTAGCAGATATGGCTACTGAAATTGAAGCAGCCCGATTATTATGTCTGAAAGCCGCCTGGTTAAAAGACAATCATATGGATTACAATGAAGCCAGTTCTATGGCGAAGTTGTTCTCTTCAGAAGTAGCAATGCGTACAACAGTTGAAGCCGTACAAGTGCACGGTGGATATGGATTCGTAAAAGAGTTTCATGTTGAACGATTGATGCGTGATGCGAAAATCACACAGATCTACGAAGGAACATCCGAAGTCCAGCGAATTGTTATTGCCCGAAGTATTCTCCAATAAGCCTATGCGCCTGACCTGCCTGCATCGTTTTCTCTTTCTTCTTCTTGTATTAGCCCTCGGTGCATGCACACCGCAGCGGAAACTGGTATATCTTCAAGGTGACGCTAAACTGTTCGCCAACGATAGTTCCAGTTTCGAGATGAAAATTTTCCCGTCGGATATTCTGATGGTGCAGTTGTTCACTGTGAATCCGGATGCATTTCCCGGGCTCGGTATTTCTGCCTCAGCAACTGAAGGAAACGACAGCCGCTCAGCGTATGAAAAAGGATTTGTAGTGGATAAAAAGGGTGATCTGGCATTGCCTTATGTTGGAACTATCCACGTGGCCGGATTGAGCATGGATGATGCGCATGATACAATTCTGAATCGGTTTAAGAAGTACATTGATGATCCGGTTATTATTATCAAGAAGCTGAGCTTTAAAGTGTCGGTACTTGGTGAGGTAAATCGTCCGGGACTCTACTATGTCCCCAACGAGCAACTTACTTTATTGGAAGGACTCGCAATGGCCGGTGACCTGAATAATTTTGCTGACAGAACCAATCTGCGGATACTGCGTAAAACTTCCACAGGAACAATAGAAATTCCGGTAGATCTCACCAGTAAGGAAGCATTCACAGGGGTAAGTAAGTTCATTTATCCGGACGATGTGATTTATGTTCCGCCAACCCGTAAGAAAGCCTTCACGGCAGTTTCACCGGCAACAGCGGTAATAACTTCATTCCTCACTGCAGTCGCATTACTGGCAACCGCTTATTTCCGCTCACAATAATGAATAACCTTTCGAAACGTTATAAGAACGAAGATGAATTTCAGATTCAGAATATCTTTCGCGAGATATTACTGAAGTGGCATTATTTTGTAGTTGCTGGAGTATTATTTGCCGGACTCACTTTGTTGTACATCAAGTTCACATTGCCGGTATATCAGGCATCCAGCAGTATATTGATTGATGATGAAAAGTCCTCGCCATCAAATCTCACTGATATCTTGTCGAGTGATTTGTTTGGTACGAATCTGAATCTGCCAACTGAAATTGGTATTCTGCGTTCCCGCACGGTTATTCAGAAAACAATTGAACGATTACATCTTTCGGTTCAATACTGGAATACAAATACGTTTCCTGCTCAGCCGCTCTATCCAAGGAGTCCGCTACGCGTGGAGGTGGATACATTTATCCGCGAGTACAAGGATCTGGCATTTGAGGTAACAGTGTTGGATAACAAGAATTATAATCTGGAAGTAGAATACGATGGCGATAAGCTTCCGTATTTTCAATTGAATAAAAAGTTTGCATTTGGCGAGACCGTAAAGACGGATCATTTTAGTTTTCGCCTATTCAGAAATGATTCCATCGTTGTAGAAAATGGAAGTACCTATGAGTTTAAAGTCCGGTCCAATACGAAGCTTATTGCCGAGATACTTGAAAACTTAGCGGTAGAGCCGCTGGATAAAGAAGCAAACATCGTAAAGATGACATATCAGGATGTTATTCCTGTGAGAGCGCTGGATATTCTAAATGCAATCGGGAAGGTTTATATCGACCTCGATATTCAGGATAAAGCAGAGGTTGCATCATTGACATTAAAGTTTGTAGATGAGCAATTGAGTACTACCGGCACCATGCTCAGCAGTAACGAGCAGGAGATGCAGGCGTTTAAAGAAAAGAATAAAACGGTTGATCTTAGTGAGGAGTCGAAGGCGGTATTGCAAAAACTGAATACACTCGATGTTGAACGGGTTAAAAATAACATTGAACTCAAATCACTCGAGAACCTGTACAGCTATGTGGTGAAGAATGAAGACATCACCAATATGGCACCAACGAGTATGGGATTGCCTGATCCTTTGTTGGTAGAGTTGATCACTAATTTTCAGATGTTGCAATCGAAGCGGAAAGGGATTTCTTATGGAGTAAAAAGTGATGCGCCGGCAGTGAAGGTACTTGATCAGCAGATAGCCGAGACACGCGCTTCATTGATCGAAAATATCCGGAACATCCAGCAGCGATTGAATGTTACCCGGACTGCACTTGACAAACAACTGAATGAATACGAAGAGAGTATCAAACAGGTTCCTGAAATGGAGCGTCAGTTGCTGGGTATCAAACGTAATTTCGAAGTAAATCAGAATATTTACACCTACCTTCTTCAGAAGAAAGCAGAAACCAGTATCGCCAAGGCGACTGCCGTTTCCGACAATAAAATTCTTGACGAATCTGCACTTGCAGATGAACCTGTTGCTCCGAATAAAAAAATACTGGCAGCAGTGATTTTCCTCTTGACGCTGATTATTCCGGTGACGTTTATCAGTGCAAGAAGCCTTCTTCGTACAACAGTGATGAATAAGGAAGATATTACCTCTGCGACAGAAGTTCCGGTAATAGGCGTTGTAGGACATTCAACAGAAACCAATAATCTGGCGGTGTTGAAACGACCGAAGTCGGCATTGGCAGAGGCCTTCCGTACAATCCGTACCAACCTGCAGTTTTATGGCTCTTCTGATAAATGTAAAACGATACTTATTACCTCTTCAGTAGGTGGTGAAGGAAAATCTTTTGTGACATTGAATCTGGCATCAGTGTTGAGTTTACAGCAGAATAAAGTAGTGGTTATCGGTCTGGATCTTCGAAAGCCAAAACTGTATCAGGATTTCGGCTGGAAGAACGATATGGGAGCTTCCAACTATCTGGCCGGCGCTGCTTCACTTGATGCAGTTATTCGTAAAACGGATGATCCCTTTCTGGATATCATTATATCCGGTCCTGTTCCGCCAAATCCGGCAGAGTTACTTTCTAAGCAGGCGATGGCAGATATGATTTCGGATCTGCGTAAACGTTATGATTTTATTATCATCGATACACCGCCGTTGGGAGTTGTTTCGGATGCGTTTCAGTTGATGCAGTTTAGTGATGTTAGCATGTATCTGGTGCGTCAGGGATATTCACGCCTGGAATACCTGCGTTCACTTGAAGATCTGTATAAAGAAGGCAAAATTCCGAATGCCTGTATATTACTGAATGATTCTGATTTTACGCGCAGTTATGGATATGGCCATCACTATGGTTATATCAATGGCAATGCCGGATACTACGATTCATTAGAAGAAGAGAATGAGCGCAATCGTGGTTGGCGGAAAATTTTCGGGATTTTCTCCCGTAAAAATTCCTGATCAGTTTTCGTAGTCGCTTACTATACAGGAAAGGCTTCCATCAATTTTTCCATCTTTGATCCTCTGGAGCCTTTTATCAGCAGATTCCCTTCTGATGGAAGATTGCTTTTCAGCCATTCGGTGCATGCCGTTGAATCCTCAAAATACAAACATCCGATTCGTCCTGCAGGTGATTTGAAATGCTCGCCTACCAGTAGTAAAATAGTGTCCTTTAATCCGGCAGCCAGATCAGCTATCTTCTCATGCTCTTCTCCGGAGGATGCGCCCAATTCCCGCATTTCACCGAGTGCAATTATTTTTTTTCCGGAAAAACTTTTGTCGAAATTCTGCAAAGCTGCAGTCATACTGCTGGGGTTGGCATTGTACATGTCTTGCACAATGGTCAGGTTTCCTTTTTTTACGACCTGTGAGCGCTGATTGCCCGGCGCGTAATGTTCGATGGCTTCCTGTATGTCGTGTGGTTCTACGCCAAACTGAGAGCCAACTGCAACTGCACTGAGTACATTGTCGAGGTTGTAGTCGCCTGTGAGTTGTGTTTTT
>JBIIRF010000320.1:0-3328 GCA_044341715.1 Bacteroidia bacterium
TATTTCATCTTCGGACACCGACATCTTCCCCTCGACATTAACATTGGAAACAAGAGTAGATATATTAACCTTGGAGAATGGATTAACCACTTTATGTATGCTGAATTCGATGGCACAACGGTAACATTAAAAAAGTTTGAAGAATAAGATATCCTTCTCATTCACCTTAAGGACTACTTGCCAGCAATCATTTTCCAGAGAACAATACGATAATGAATGTCAAAATAATTTCAGTCATTGAAAAAGGCAGAAATCCAATCAATGCTGTAAAGGACGCCGCTTCACCATTCCGCCTTTAATATCCTTCACGCTATTCATAACCACAAAAGCGGTCGGTTCAATTTTTTCAATTTCGATATTCAGTTTATTCAACTCCAGCCTCGTGATTACCGTATAAATCACATCCACTTCCTTCGACTCGCCACGTTTTCCAAATCCGCGTTTACCATTATAAATAGTCACACCACGACCTAGTTTCTGCGTAATCATTTCCCGAAGCTCCTCACTCTTCGTTGCTACTATCGTTACTCCTATATACTCTTCGATACCTTCCACTATAAAATCAAGCGTTCTGGATGCTGCCAGATAAGTAATCATAGAATACATCGCCACTTCAATCCCCAGAAAATAAGCGGCCGTACCAAAAATCATCACATTCAATGCAATGATGATATCCCCAATCGTCATTCCCAGTTTACGACTGAGATAGATCGCTAACACTTCTGTTCCATCAATCACAGAACCACCGCGGATAGCAAATCCAATACCACCACCCAGAAAGAACCCACCGAAAATCGCTACGAGGAGATTATCATTCGTAACATTCGGGAAGGTAACTGTAGCTAAAACAAGCGACAGCCCACCGATCGAAAGCGCAGTTTTTATGGCAAAAGTTTTCCCCATTACATAATAAGCCAGAATCATGAATGGAAGATTCACACAAATGATCAATACTGCCAATGGGATATCCGTGAGTGCATTTATCAGTAAGGAAATACCTGTTGCGCCGCCATCAATAAAATGATTTGTTAAGAGAAATCCTTTAAATCCGAATGCTGCAGAGAAAATACCAATTGATATCAATAAAAAATCTTTTAGAGACCATTTGATTGAAATCATTAATTCACGGTAACCTTTTGCAAGTTGAAAGGAAGAAATACCCTGCAATCCACCCGGCTGCTTCTTTTTATACCTCAGCGTGGTATGTATGATTATCTGATTCCAAAAAGACCCCATAATATGAAAGAAATTGAATTGAACTTACTACACACTTATCAATAACAAATATACTCATTCCGAAGCCTGGCTATGTTGTCATTCGCTAAAATTTACAACAAATCCTTGATTTAAAAGTTATAAATGACACTTTTCAGACCTGACAACGAGGGTTAAGCACGCGCAAACAGCTGGGAAAAATAAAATCAGTCCAAAGCATTAAATCGCTATTTCAAACGTTCCAACTGTCCCTTGCGCTTCACGATATTTTTGTAATCCCATTGGATCTCGCGCGACTTTTGTATCCAGCGCTTCAAATCTGATTTCTTTACTTGCTTAACATCTGTATAACGTTTCTCTGCAGCTTTAAACTTCCCTTCATTCGCGAGGCCTTCCTCCTCAAAAGATTGTCCACTCCAGAAAAGTAACCGAACGCAGTCCTCCAATTTACTGTAACCCACAATTGGATTACCATCAAGAAACCACACAGGGATAGCATGCCAGATTTTATTTTCAGCTTCTGGTAAATGCTTATTAATTTCCGTAGCTAACAGATCACAAATCAGTTGATCCTCGGGTGTCTGTCTGGCATTAAAAGCTATAACATCTTTGTTCATTTCCGAATCCTTCAATAATTAACTATGTAAACGTACAAAATATCTCTTTGACAGATGAAAAAGAATGAAAGTTCGATTACAAATAAAACATTTCTGTAATGCATCAATCAAGGGACAGGCAATGCAATCGCTTCTGATTTTCCCTGAACAACTCCTATATATTCTTTCAACTTTTTATCAGCGCTTATCGATTCATATTTCAATGCTGTCAACTCCCGACCTTCTGCTGTGATCAATCCAAACTTTCCATCAACTGACACAATATAATACGAACCGAGTCTTCTGAAAGTATCATACTTAAAATCCGTCAGGAACTTTGCATTTTTATAAAGTGCATACCGGCCGTCCTTTTTCATTACATATAAAAGTATTGGATAATTGCTAATCTCCAGTCCAATCGAATCATAGATCATTTCTGCATAAACCACACCGTTTTTATCGATGATTCCGGTCTTACCATTCTCTGTGACAAACAGCAACGAGTCATCAACTTTTACTATGTCTTCATAAGTTTTACCAATAGGTTCCCATGAACTACAACTAATAAGCACCTTCCCTTCTTCCTTTTTGCCAATCAGTATTGTTGGGCGCATATAAAGAAATTTCAGATCTGAATAAACCGGAGGCAACATCGGACGAAACAATGAATCCACAAAATTATAACGGCCATCCTTCTTTACTTTAAGGTAATTTTTGATATCAGGATAATCGCATCGATGAGTATACTCCACCTTATCGTATTTATCACTGATTACTTTATTCGACAAATCAATGAAGAAAACTTTTTTATCCTTCCGAGCCAGGAATCCGGCTTTTGTAGCAGATAAACTCTGGTATTCAAACGGGATCAATACTTTTCCATCCGGATCAACAACACCGGCCAAAGTATCTCTTCTAACAATCGCTACTTCCTTATCTACATACTCAACTTTACCGACAAAACGACGATAATAGGCAGAGTCCAAACGATGCTGACTCGAAATCAACGCGAACGATATTTCCTCGTATTTCTCTTTAAAATATGGCTTCTCCAACTGCTTCGACAAAACAATACCCTTTGAACGACCCTCAGAAATCGATTCAGTTCTCACTACAAGGTAGTACCTGACTACTTTCTCAACTTCAGGATCAGCAGTAGCATAGCCACCTGTCCCTGATCCATTCCCGGTACCACCTCCTCCTCTGGGATTATTTGTAACACCACTTACTATTTCGGGCTCCTCCTTCCACTTTTTAATCCGTAGAATTGCCGAAGAAGTTGCCCCCTTTCCACTGAAACTACAATTGGTATACACCGGACGATCATAAATCCATGTAGTAATTACAATTTGCGTTTCATCTTCTTCCATCTTACAAGATGAAAACAAATGAATGTTCAAGGAGTCTCTCGCCTTAAGCATGATACACTCCTTCATTAACGCATACATCTTCTTTTGCTCCCCATTTAAAGCAGAGACTTTGAGATATTTTTCATTGCTTTTACCGGCAGCATTTAC
>JBIIRF010000321.1:0-3327 GCA_044341715.1 Bacteroidia bacterium
ATCAGCTTCGTTACGGTTTTCGGGTGGGGAGAATTGCTGCGGAAGGAAGTCCGGCAATCAGAGGGAGTTTGGTGGTGGTGATGCCGTATATCAATCTCATTAATGCTCCGGGACCAGAATCTACTTCGTTTACAATTGTATTGTCCGATAGGGCAGGGCATACCAGCAATGCAGTGGTGTCATCGCCGATTGTGGTGACCAACTAAATGGTAAAATTATTTTTTCGGATTTTTATCGATTGAAATCCAGGCTGTGATGGGATAGTGGTCGCTGTACTTTCTGATCTTGGTCTGGTAAGTGTGCACAGCAATTTCCGGACTATGTAAAATATAGTCGATGCGGAATTTAACAGGAAGTCCGATGTAGGTGGCGCCAAATCCTTTTCCTTTTTCGATGTAAGCGTCACGCAGTACTTTTCGTAAACTCTGGTAGGCATACGTGAACGGTGGATCATTAAAATCTCCACAGAGAACTACAGGGTACGGCGAATTGCTGATGTGTAAGGTCAGCTCATCTACCTGCTGACTACGTTTGCTGACCGATTTTTTTATCCGGCTGAGTATGCCTTTAGTGCCACGAATCAGTTCGTCATTGTCGCCACTGTCGGGATTGGCTATGAAATGATAATCCTGTTCTTTGAAATGATTCGATTGAAGATGGACGTTGTATACTCTGACAGTATCTTTTTCAATGATCAGGTCGGAGTAAATTCCAAAATTGGTTTTGCCTTCTTCGAAAAATACTTTGCCTTCATCAATAATCGGATACTTCGAAAAAGTAGCAAGTCCCCAGTGATGTATTTTTCGCAGCGTAATTCCATAGGTGATCGTACTATGGTTTAAATGCAGTACATCACGAAGCGTGTCGTTGTTATTGAAGTCGCCTTTGTCGGCATGAAAGTATTCCTGGAGGCAAAGAATGTCCGGGTGTTCCTGTTGTAACATGCGGATGATTTTATCGCGCGATTTCTTGTTGCCTGTCCAGTTGTAAAGATCAAAGAGTCGGACATTATACGACATCACCTTCACCGCATCTTTCGGGTGTTTTACATCCATCGAAAAAATATGTGGCTGATACAATTGCACCAGTTTATCATACCCCATCAGAATAATTGCTGCTGAAATAAAAAAGAACCGGTGGCGACGAAATCCCCAGTAAGCTAAAAAGAGTAAGTTGATGAACAGAAGGAACGGATACGCAAATGCCATCAGTTCCATATACCAGAACCGTTCGGGACTTACCAGCGGGGCGGCTTGCGAAACCAATAAGGACAAGGCGGCAAACAGATTGCAAATCAGCATGAATTTACCTGCTGAAGTTACTTTTCCTGTTTTATTGATTGCTGTCGGCATTAGGGTGTTTCGCGGGCTTAAAGTACGTTAAAAAATTTTAGACTTGACTGGAAGACTTCCCGTACATTTGCAAAAATATCAGCCATGAAAATCGGGTTCTCTCCTTGCCCAAACGATACTTTTATTTTTGAGGCGCTTGTTCATCAGCGTTTTGAACATGGACTGGATCTCATCCCTCAATTGGAAGATGTGGAAACGCTGAATCGCCTGGCGGTGGAGGGAACGTTGCCGGTGACTAAACTGAGTTTCGCGGCCTATGCTTTTGTTGCGGATCATTACCAGATTCTCTCTTCTGGAAGTGCGTTGGGAAATCACTGCGGACCATTGTTGATTTATAAATCAAAACCGGATCTTTCCCATCCCGAAAAAATCCGTGTGGCGATTCCGGGAAAGTATACTACGGCCAATTTATTGCTGAGTATTTTTTATCCGGAGTTAACCAATAAAACGGAAGTTGTTTTTTCTGGTATTGAAGAAGCCGTGTTGAATGGTGATGCTGATCTGGGTTTGATCATTCATGAAAACAGATTTACCTATCAGCAGAAAGGTTTGTTCAAGCTGGATGATATGGGTGAGCGTTGGGAAACTTTTACAGGGAATCCTATTCCACTGGGATGTATCGCTGTCCGCAGAGATCTACCCGAATCGCTTAAAATCAACTTGCAAAATGCTATCCGAAGTAGTATTGAATGGGCCTATGATCATCCGGAAGATGGGAAGGAGTACATTGCACAACATGCTCAGGAAATGAGTGAGGAGGTTCAGAAACAGCATATTGCATTGTATGTGAATCGGTTTTCACTGGATCTCGGTGAAGAAGGGCGGAATGCCGTCACCCGACTTTTACAATTAGGGGAGGAATCCGGACTCCTACCTAAACGAAAGGAACCTATCTTTGTACATCAGCAAGCATAATATGATCGTTGTTACAGGTGCCGCAGGATTTATCGGTAGTTGCCTCGTGGGCAGATTAAATAGTGAAGGGATTGATAATATCCTGGTTGTGGATGATTTCTCTTTTCCGGAGAAGCAAAAAAATCTCGCCGGTAAAAAGTTCGCGATGGAAATGGATCGTGAGGTTTTTCCGGAATGGCTAAGTACGCATGCTTCGGAAGTGAAATTTATTTTCCATATCGGTGCGCGTACAGATACCACTGAATTCAACGAGGAGATTTTTAAGCACCTGAACTTGCATTATACTCAATCGTTGTGGACCATCTGCAGCCGTGCGGGAATTCCATTCGTGTATGCTTCGTCTGCGGCGACGTATGGCGGTGGCGAGTTGGGCTACGATGATGATCATGCTAAAATTCCTTCCCTGCAACCACTGAATCCTTATGGATGGTCAAAGCAGCATTTCGATGTTTGGGCGCTGCAACAGAAGGAGCAACCACCATTCTGGGCCGGACTCAAATTCTTCAATGTGTATGGTCCCAATGAATTTCACAAGGCACGAATGGCTTCGGTGATTTTTCATTCGTTTCATCAGATTGAGAAGAATGGTCGCGTGAATTTATTCCGTTCTCATCGTCCCGATTATAAAGATGGTTGGCAGCTGCGCGATTTCATCTACGTGAAAGATCTGCTCGAAGTTTGTTTGTTTCTGATGAAGCAACGTCCGATGTCGGCGATCTATAACCTTGGTACCGGTGAAGCACGTTCGTTTTATGATCTGGCAAGTGCAACCTTTATGGCAATGGGTCGTCCTGTAGATATAAACTTCATTGATATTCCTGCTGATATCCGCGATAAGTATCAGTATTTCACGGAAGCAAATATGAATAAACTAAAAAGTCAGGGTTATGCTTTGCCGTTTACTTCTCTCGAAGAAGGAGTGATGGATTATGTACGAAACTACCTGACGAAAAGCGCTTATTATTGAGAATATTGATGAAAGCGCTGCAACCAATCCTTCAGAATAAAATCTTCCGGTACTTTGTTTCCGCCGGACTCGCTACCTGGGTAGATATTACCG
>JBIIRF010000322.1:0-3309 GCA_044341715.1 Bacteroidia bacterium
CAAGTAACTAACAACTGCCGCCGTGATCCTGAACACCATTCCGTACCCGGAAAAGTAGGAAATCAGGCTTAATGCGACAGTTAATATGCTGTATATTAATATTTTGCGACTTTTCTTTATTGATGAATGTTCCTGCATGTTGAATTAATTCCTTTTTAACACTTGTATTTCTTCGTATTAAATTTTAACTATATTTCAGCCGAATCTATTTTATAGTACCATAATCCCTACGCTATGGCGACTGCAAAGAACAAAAAAGCAGCAGCGACAAAAAAGTCAAGCAGTAAATCTACACCGAAAAAAGCAGTGAAGGCAAAACCTGCAGCGAAGAAACCGGCCCCAAAAGCTCCGGCGAAGAAAGCTGTGAAATCTGCTCCTGCAAAAGCGGTGAAGAAAACCACGAAACCGGCCCCAAAAAAGGCGGCGGCGGTTAAACCGGTGAAGAAAGCTGCTCCTGTAACTGCAGGAAAGAAATCTGCTCCGGCAAAAACTGCAAAGAAGGTTGTCGCTGTGAAGACCATAGCAAAACCGGAACCGAAGAAGTCGGCAAAAGTTGTTGAGCCGAAGAAGGTCGCCAACGAAGAACCGAAAGCTCAGGTTGGAA
The DNA here is from genome assembly GCA_044341715.1 of Bacteroidia bacterium. Classification (GTDB taxonomy): domain Bacteria; phylum Bacteroidota; class Bacteroidia; order AKYH767-A; family OLB10; genus JAJTFW01. Next base: position 605 of record JBIIRF010000322.1, read on the forward strand.
AGACAGCTAAGTCCGCAAAACAGTCACCGGCTAAGGCAGAAGTGAAAGTCGCTGCAGTAAAAGCTACCGATAAAGCATCTGCGAAAAGTAATCCATCTCCTGCTGCCAAGCCCGGTAAACCGGTTAAGGCGCCCAAGGGAAAAGATGATGGCGAAGCACCGGATCCATTGCACCTGAAAGCGGAAAAAGTGATCAAGGAGCTGGAAGAAACAATGGACCTATCGAAAATGCGTCCACGTATTCAGGCCGGCACAACACCAACGCAGAAAATTGTTAAACATATTCCTGCGCCTTTAAAACTAGTAGAGCCGGTAAATACAACCAAAGTAAAATATCAGTTGGAATTTGAATTCCGTTCATCTCCGAAAATTCTATTTACCTCATTGAGTGATTCGAGTGGCTTGGCAGGATGGTTTGCGGATGAAGTAAAAACGAAGGACAATGTATATACCTTCATCTGGGAAGGAGGGGAGTCGCCTGCTAAACTGGTTGCCATTCGCGATTTACAACTCGTACGTTTCCAGTGGCTGGATGATATTGACGATACTTATTTTCAGTTCGAGATCAAGGAAGATGATATCACGGCCGATATTGCATTGGTGATTACCGATTTTGCGAATCCGGGAGACAAAGACACTGCCATTCGTTTATGGGAATCGCAGGTGCAAAAGCTTCGAATGTTGCTTGGCAGTCTCTGATAGATTTATCGTACACTATTCAGTAAAATCTTTGCCGAATCCTCACACCACCGAGGAAGATTTTGGTATTGGTTCAATGGAAGCCGGCGCATAATTTTCAGAAACCTGCGGTTTTCATCATCCAGTATCTGTTGCATTTTATCTGCTGTGAAAGGAACGTAGTTATCTTCTCCGAAATGATGCACCCATGGATCAGCATTTATCCCCAAAAAACACTGTTCTCTCTCAAGAAAATGGGCCGACTTCATCACCTTGGTTTTAGCTGAAGCTGCATACTTCCCATCCAGATGCAAGGTCATGCTGAATCCGTTTCCCCACCAGCAGAAAGTCCGCAGAGCAAACGTATCCGGCTTACCGAAAACACGCGGATAATCGAGAATAGTCCAGGGGAATCCAAGGTAATTTTCTCCCTTGCTGATCTTCGGCTTCGAGGCAATCACCTCCTCCGGCAGTCCAGCGGATGTTTCCAGCACAACGCGAATATTCTCCGCACAATCACCGAAAATCTGCGCTATTTTATCACCCGTACTCCGCTTCAGCAGAAAAATTTCTTTGTTTTGGAGCAGATTCAGCTCCTCCGGTTGCAATATCTCCATGTAGATTCACGCTATTAGCCAAACTTAGGGTATTTTTGCAAACCCAAATCCGGCTCGTGAAGAAACTGCATGCATTGGTGATTAAATCGTTCGTAGGTCCGTTCTTTCTGACCTTCTTCATCGCCTTGTTCGTGCTGCTGATGCAATTTCTCTGGAAGTACATCGACGATATGGTCGGGAAAGGGCTCGACGGAACCATCATTGCTGAGTTGCTGTTTTATACTTCCGCCAATCTGGTACCACTTGCATTGCCGCTGGCTATCCTTGTATCATCCATCATGACCTTCGGAAATCTGGCAGAGCATTTTGAGCTCACTGCAGCCAAGGCCGCCGGAATATCACTCCAGCGAATCATGATGCCCTTGCTGTTTGCCGCTATTTCCATCTCAGCACTCGCCTTCTTTTTCTCGAACAATGTACTGCCTTATACCAACCTGAAGATGGGCTCATTGCTGTACGATATCCGCCAGCAGAAACCGGCCTTGTCGATCCGCGAAGGGGTTTTCTACAATGGAATCGAAGGCTATAGCATCAAAGTGGGAGATAAAGACGAAGACGGAAAAACCATCTACAGAGTCATGATTTATGATCATACCGGAGGCATGGGCAACCGTAAGCTCGTAGTGGCCGATAAAGGTCGAATGGAATCTACTCCCGACCAACGCTTTCTGATTCTCACCCTCTTCAACGGCAGCAGTTATGAAGAACAGAGTAAAAACAAAGGCGGAGTAGATTCACATCCCCTGATGCGAAACGGGTTCAAGGAATATGTCATCCGTTTTGATCTTTCCCAGTTTAAACTCAACCGCACCAACGAAGAACTATTCAAGGGCGGACATCAGATGATGAATCTCTCGCAGCTCAACAAAGCAGTAGACAGTTTATCGACCGACTGGGTGCGCAGAGAAAATCTTTCGAAGATGAATGTCCAGCCGTACTTCCTGTTTCTCCGCGATTCTTTAAAATTCACACAACGGGTCAAGTTATATCCTCCCATTGGTGTCACCGATAGCATCACACAAGCGGCATCACTTGCATACTACGACAATGCCATGAACCAGGCACGAGCAATGCAATCGTATTTACTCGGACAACGGGACGAAAAAGAATCCAGATCCTATCAGCTCGCACGATTCAAAGTAGAATGGCACCGCAAGTTAACGCTCTCTGCAGCCTGCTTCATCCTCTTTTTGATAGGCGCACCACTGGGAGCAATTATCCGCAAAGGTGGACTCGGAATGCCACTCGTGATCAGTATTTTGTTCTTCCTTGCCTACCACGTTGCCAGCATTACGGGAGAGAAGTTTGCCAAAGAAGGAATTATACCACCATGGAGAGGAATGTGGCTCAGTTCCATGATACTGTTACCCATCGGACTCTTCCTCATTTACAAAGCAACCCACGATTCAGT
>JBIIRF010000323.1:0-3302 GCA_044341715.1 Bacteroidia bacterium
TATCGTGATTTTATCTCCATAAAGCCAAAAGCTCATAATGATGGGTACAACCATCGACATTTTACCGGCAATAGAGGTGACGGCAATCCCGCATTTTTGCGCCGTTAGTGCGGCAATGTAAAATACGCTGATAAATAAACAGCCGATAAGTATAGTGAAGGGTAAAAAATCAGGAACCTGGGGAAGCAACGCACTGTTCTCTTCATAATTACTGAAAAACGAAAACGTGGCTGCAGTAATGTAGTTGAAAGTGAGTCCGTGTAAATTATAAATATTCCATTTCTGAAAATATTTGAGAATTACATAAAGCAATGCGGAAAGCAACGAGGCTATTAAAAGGGTAATGAATAAGGAAGCTGTCATTTGCTTTGTGTGTTTTTATATTCCCGAAGAATATTATCGCCTATAAAACTGATGGTCGGTTCTCCCTGTGGAGCTGTAGCTGCCGGTATTCCTTCGGGAAGTGAATGTTCTGCTGAAAATATTCTGCATTCATCCCATTGACCTGAATCCAGAAAAAGTTGATGAAGTCTTGGGCCTCCTTCGGCAAGTAGCGACTGGATGCCTAGTTGGTAAAGATGATGCAGTAGCTGTTCCAGATAATTTCCCGATGGATCAGTTTTAATTACTTCAGCGTTTTTATAGGATACGTTCGATGCATTTGTGATGACAATCGTGCGGACAGAATTGTCAAATACATTTAAATGATGTTTATCGCTGAGTCTTCCGGATGGATCAGCCAGTAAACGGATAGGAGATTTTCCGGGATAGGCAGTGGTAGTTAGTTGTGGGTTGTCGCAAAGTACAGTGCCTGCTCCAACGAGGATTGCTTGTTCTTCATGTCTCCACTGATGGGCGAGAAGTCGTGTTTGCTCATTGCTGATACGTATTTCTCTGTCAGAAAGTCCGGCTTTTTTATCAGCAGTTTCGGCCCATTTCAGAATAATGTACGGCCGCTTTTTTTCATGAAAGGTGATGAATCGTTTGTTGAGTTCCCGACAGGCTTCTTCTTCAATGCCGCTGATAACGTCGATGCCGGCAGATTTTAATTTACGTATGCCTTCTCCATTTACTTTTGAAAATGGGTCCTGCATGCCGATTATTACTCGAGGAATTCTTTTCGAAATAATGAGATCTGCACATGGAGGAGTTTTTCCATGATGTGAGCAGGGCTCGAGATTCACATAAATAGTGCTTGTTAAAAGATCATCCTGATTTTCTACCTTGTTTATTGCAACAACTTCTGCATGTGGTCCGCCATATTGCGCATGAAACCCTTCGCCAATTATTTTATTATCTTTAACAATAAGCGAACCCACCATAGGATTAGGCGCAGTATAACCGGAGCCAAGTCGTGCCAGCTGTATGCAGCGTTTCATATAAGTGGAGAATTCGGTCATGGAAGGTGTGCAAAAATAGCAGTTCCTCATGAATAGCGTTGCGCTTCCCTCAAAAAGAAATCTGCTATATTTGTTTTATGAAGATAGCTGAATTTTCTGAAAAGTGTAAGAACGAATTAGCAGCAGTTTATGATAGCGCAGAGGTCAATGCTTTAGTTAAACTATTGTTGCAGGAACGATTGAAATTGTCATTTAGCGAACTCCGTTTTCAGGAAGATCGTGAGCTGGCGGATGAACAATTGTCGGTGTTGGAAAAAGATCTTATCCGACTAAAAACCGGCGAACCGGTGCAGCACGTTTTGGGATATACGTGGTTTCATGATCTCAAAATTCTTGTTTCTGGTGATGTGTTGATCCCTCGTCCTGAAACAGAGGAATTGGTTTCTTTCATTCAGGATTATTCACTGCCGGAGGAGGCAAATCTGCTTGATATTTGTTGCGGTAGTGGTTGTATTGCATTGGCATTGAAACAGCACTTTACTTCGGCAAAAGTTTTTGCAGCTGATGTGAGCGATGTCGCCCTTGAATTGGCAGCTGAAAACAGTCGATTGTTATCGTTACCGCTAAACTTCTTTAAGTGGAATGTTTTGGAGGAGAATTGTCCGGTAAGCGATCTCCCATTATTAGAGGTGATTGTTTCCAATCCGCCTTACGTTCGCATGGAGGAAATAAATGAAATGCATCCCAATGTGGTGAAATTTGAGCCGCATCTCGCTCTATTTGTTCCGGATGATGAGCCGTTGTTATTTTATCGCATTATTGCTGACTTCAGTAGGAAGCAACTAAAAGAAGGAGGCAGACTCTGGTTCGAGATTAACAGGGCGCATGGCGAGGAAGTGGCAGAAATGCTGGAAGAAAAGGGTTATTCCGATGTACGAATTTACCACGATATGAGTGGGAATGATCGTTTCGTATCCGCAGTAAATTATTAGGATTTACTCCTTGTCCTGCTCGATCAGCTCCATGATTTGGGCTGCATGATCTGCAGATTTCACCTTTGGTATGATATGTTTAATAATACCGGCTTCGTCAATGATGAAAGTGGTTCGGTGGATTCCTGTGAAAGTTTTGCCGTGCAGGACTTTCTCTCCCCAAACTCCGTATTTCTTAACAATCTTGAAATCCGGGTCGGCAACCAATGGATAGGGCAATTTGTTAAGCGCAGCAAACTTCTTGTGTTGGTGATGATCGTCGGCGCTAACACCGATTATCCGATAGCCCTCTTTGAGAAGGATGGTATGGTGGTCCCGCAGATTACAAACCTGAGTGGTGCAGGTTGGGGTCATATCTCTGGGGTAGAAAAAGAGAATTACTTTTTTGCCGGAGTAGTCACTTAATGCAACGGTGTTTCCTTCCTGATCTTTGCCCTTGAGAGCGGGGGCTTTCTTCCCGGGTTTTAAGTGACTGATGCTTTCCATAGAGTTATCTGTCTACAAAAGTAAGCTAAACTAAACGGACATTGGCCGGAGATTCATATTCTATGAACAATATTTCGTAACCTGTTGATATTCTTTGTCTCTAATAAAAGGTTGAATTGTCTTGGGTTATGGTCATTTCATTATTTTTGCAGCGCAAATAATAGAACCTTATGAATTTACACGAATACCAGGGTAAACAGATTCTGAAAAGTTTCGGTGTTGCCATCCAGGAAGGGATTGTAGCGGAAACAGCTGATCAGGCGGTAGAAGCGGCTAAAAAACTAAGCGAACAAACCGGCACTCAATGGTGGGTGGTGAAGGCGCAAATCCATGCAGGTGGTCGCGGAAAAGGCGGCGGTGTGAAATTGTCGAAGAATCTGGATGAAGTGAAGGAAAAGGCTGGCCAGATCATCGGAATGAACCTGGTAACTCCTCAAACTACAGCTGCAGGAAAGAAGGTACATAAGGTGTTGGTTGCACAGGA
>JBIIRF010000324.1:0-3300 GCA_044341715.1 Bacteroidia bacterium
ACAGGAAGCATTTCAATTGCACAGACCTCCCATTATGCCGATTCCACCAAATGGGTGATCGATGGACAATTAGCACCCTACAATAACCTGCAACCTGGAGATACAATCAAACTTCTTCCGGGAGTACGTCCATTTATCATTTTTAAAAACATTATTGGAACAGAAAAAGATCCGATCGTCATTCAAAACGAATCAGGGATTACTGAAATTAACTCTGACCATTATTTTGGAATATCTATCCGACAAAGCAAACATATCAAAATAAGCGGAGCCGGAGATCCACATACAGAATATGGAATCCGGATATTCAACCGCAAAGGAAGTGGATTGAGTATTGGCGATTTTTCAAGTTTCTTTGAAGTCGAACACATCGAAGTAGGATATTCGGAATTCTCCGGAATCATTGCCAAAACGGAGCCTTTTTGTGGATTTGACCGCAGTAGTTTTCTACAGGAAAACACTATCATACACGACTGCTATGTACATCATACCGGAACTGAAGGATTATACATAGGCTCCTCTTTTTATACCGGACAAACACTTCAATGCAACGGTTCACCGGTCATTGTTTATCCACCATTGCTAAAGAATGTAGATGTTTACAACAACCGAATTGAGTATACCGGTTGGGATGGCATACAGGTAAGCTCGGCCATCAACACACGCATCCACAACAACCGAATCGCTTACGACAGTCAGGAAAAAGCATCCTTTCAGATGACAGGAATAATCGTGGGAGGTGGATGCACAGGAGAAATTTACTCGAATGACATCCGCGATGGAGAAGGAGTTGGAATATTCTCGAATGCATTAGGAGATATCTATATATTCAACAATAAAATTATCCGACCAGGCAAAAGCGAAACTTCAACCGGAGCAAAATACGGAATGTACATAGATGATTCATATGCCATATCAGGAATGAACTTTCATATCTACAACAATTTGATTTTACATGCTCGTTCTGAAGGAATACGCTTTCTATGCACAGGCGGTTCACTCAACTCCATCTTCAACAATATCATTATTCAGGAAGCGAGTTCTTTCAACAACAATACACCTGTCTACATCAACTGCATCGGCACACAAGCCACTATCAGCAACAATTTTCTTTCGACGGACATTCATAGCGCAAGATTTCAAAACATCACTAACGACAACTACTCATTGGAGCAAGGATCGGTGCTCATTGATGCAGGTCAGCTCTTGCCCTTCAATAACTGTCCTTACGACATACTTGGAAATAACCGTATACAAGGAAACCGTATTGATATCGGACCTATTGAATCATCCTACGAACGTAATACAGATCCAACAGATGGATCAACTGATATAGTATATCCAAACCCGGGAGTTAAGTCTGGTAAATCCACCATCATTTTTGAAAATCCGATAGAAGGCTGGGTAGAATTCCGTTTAATCGATTTCAGCGGACAGATCATCAAAGACCTGGGCCGTAATTTCTACAGCACAGGAACTCAGTTTCTGGTAATAAACAATCATGAATTACAAGCCGGCATCAATTACATTCAAATTGTCAAGCGACAGCATGTAAGTCTGATAAAATTGTCAATTGCCGACGATTAAACCATCCTAACATTCCATTTTACGTTATCTTTGCCATAAACAGAATAAATTCAATATGGCTCGTAAAATTGTTGCCGGAAACTGGAAGATGAATCTACACCGTGATGAAGCCCATGCTTTGATTGCGGAGATAAACGGAATGCTGAACGACGAAGTTCAAAAAGAGGTTAAAGTAATTCTTTTCCCTTCCTTTGTTTACCTGAGCGCTGTCGTACAACTTACTTCTGCTGATTCACGTATTTCAACCGGTGCACAAAACTGTTCTAACAAAACTTCCGGAGCATATACGGGAGAAGTATCGGCTGCGATGTTGAAGTCAATTGGCTGCAAGTATGTTCTTGTTGGACATTCTGAACGCAGGAGTTATTTCGGAGAAACGAATGCTTTACTTGCTGAAAAAATCAATACAGCGTTGAAAGAGTTGATACATCCTGTTTATTGTATCGGTGAAACCATGGAAGAGCGTAACAGCGGAAATTATACTACGATTCTCAGGCAACAATTAGAAGAAGGGATTTTTCATTTACCCGAACATGAGTTTGAGAAATGCATCATCGCGTACGAACCTGTATGGGCAATTGGTACCGGTTTAACAGCTAGTCCGGCACAGGCGCAGGAAGTACATGCCTATATCAGGAGTTTAATCCGGGAAAAATATGGCGACAAGATCGCAGCTGAAACAAGTATATTATACGGAGGCAGTTGCAATGATCAGAATGCAGCAGAATTATTTGCATTGCCGGATGTTGACGGAGGACTCATTGGAGGAGCTTCACTGAAGTCCCGGAGTTTCGTCAATATTATCAAAGCACTTCCCTGATCAGGCGTTTTGCTTCGAAGTTGTAAAGTAGAAATGCAATCTTGACAATTCCCGCTTCAGACGTTTTGTGATCATCTGAAGGAAATTTCCGTCACGATCCAAAGTACGGGCTGTTGTCCAAATGCGGCTATCACCTGACTTCACCATTTTGACATAACCAAATCGTTTTATTGCCAAAACCATCTGGCCGTCTTCTCCCCTTTTCACATCAGTACGCCAGCCAATCTGCTTACCCATGCGTGTAAAGAATGCAAGACTTGCTCCGCCTGCTACCAACTCCGGACGTTTAATGGATCGCATACCAATAGCAATATCCTTAAACACCTCATAAATCGAAAGACTCAGACGCGACTTATTTCCATCAGGAAGAAAAGAAACACGGCCATACGTACAAATAGCCTCCCCTTTCTCTAAAGGAGCTACCATTTCATCTACCCAGGAAGCGGGATAAATACTATCCGCATCCGCGCAAAGATGATATTTCCCTTTGGCGATCTGCATACCGGCATCACGAGCAAAACCAACGCCTTGCAAGGGCTGGAATACAGACTTCACTCCGCACATATCCAGGATTTCCTGCGTACGGTCAGAAGAGTTATTATTCGAAACAATCACCTCAATCGGATAACGAGATTTCAACTCTGAAAGCGAAGACAATGATTTTAAAATCGTCTTTTCCTCGTTATAAGCAATCACGATAATACTCACCATCGGCTGGTCGGTCCGTTGATTTTCAAATCCCTTGCGAATACGCTCAATGGTCTCGGCGGGAATCTCATCCACACTATTGTACGTAATGTAGTGGCGTTTTACCCAGGCAGGCATAAAGGGCTGAATCATTGCTTCTTTTTTAATTGAATTTAACGGGATTATACGTCAGAAAGTAGCTTAAG
>JBIIRF010000325.1:0-3290 GCA_044341715.1 Bacteroidia bacterium
GCATTGAATTATACGACGGAGCGAACAATCTGGTACAATATCAAGATGTATTGATTCAGCCTGACTCACAAGTTGTCGCACTGAACTTTAACCTCGTACCAGGAGTAGATTACCGCATCACCACCAACGACTCCGCCAACATCGCCATTGCCGGCTGGGGAAATGCAAACCCACGTTTAAAGCGTCATGCACAGGGTGTTAATTATCCATACACCATCAACAATGTTATTTCAATTACCGGAAATGATTTTGGTGCACAATACTATTACTACTTCTACGACTGGAAAGTATCCAAAACCGGATTGACTTGTGTAAGTCCGAAAGTACAGGTAACCGTTGACGTTACCACCGGCATCAACGAACTCAGCAATGGAATGATCTCCCTGTATCCTAATCCAGCCAATGATGTACTCACAGTAAAAATAACTGAATCAGGAAACGCCAACCTTCAGCTCTTTGATGCAGCAGGAAGATTAATTTCCTCACAGCAGTTAACAAATGGCCTGAACACGATTGACATTTCTACACTTCCAGCAGGTATCTACCAGGCAGAAGTGACTCAAAATGGAAATGCCTTCAGAGAAAAATTAGTGGTGTACTAAGTCAAATATTCTCTCATAAAAAAGCAAGGCAGGAACATTCCTGCCTTGCTTTTTTTATGACCGGTTTAAGGATGTGGGATTGATGTGGCCAACAAACTACCCGAATGTCAGGTAACCAAATGTTGGCCGTCACTGATTAGGTTGACCAAAAATCAACTAAAAACGGTCAACCGTATTTAGGGATTGTCAGCCAGTAGCCAGTCGCCAGTAGCCAGAAGCAAGCAGCCAGTCGCCAGAAGCCAATAGCCAGAAGCAAGCAGCCAGTCGCAAGAAGCCAGCAGCCAGCAGCCAGAACCACTGCATCCAAACCAATACCGCAGTTTCAATCCCACCACTGCATCAGCCTAACGGCTAACGGCCAAGAGCATCCCACCACTACATCAGCCTAACGGCTAAAGGCCAATGGCATCCCACCACTGCATAACGAACAATTGCAAGAAATATGGTAGCTACCCGTTTGATCGAATTGCTTCTACGGGATCAAGACGTGAGGCAGTGGCGGCGGGAAATAAACCGGAGATCAAACCGATCAGCACAGAAATTGTGATGCCCGTAATAACGTTTCCGATGGAAAGCGACATATTGAAATCGAAGTTCGCGGCGAGTAGTGTGGCGAGATATACGAGGAAAATTCCCAGTAATCCTCCAATGAGACATAGAATGATCGCTTCGGTAAGGAACTGAATGAGGATAAAATAATTTTTAGCTCCCAACGATTTTTGAATACCGATCAATGGCGTACGCTCCCGTACAGAAACGTACATAATGTTTGCAATTCCAAAACCTCCTACCAGAATACTGAATCCACCAATAATTGCTCCGGCGAATCCAATGGCATCAAACATTTGTCCTACCTGTGAACTCAATAACTTGGTTTCATTTAAGGCGAAGTTATCTTCCTCTGAAGGACGCAGGCGTCGGATAGAACGCATATTTCCGCGCAGCTCATCGATTAGCTCCTGATTTGTTGCTGATGGTATTGCTTTCACCATAAACATCGGACCGGAACGATCAGAGCGCACATCAATAAATTTGCGGCCATAGTTTACGGGAATGATCACTGTATTATCGTGACTGTTTCCAATCAGACTTTCTCCTTCCTTTGCGAATACTCCGATGATGGTGGCCTTTCGTCCTTTAATTACAATTTTTTTATCGAGTGCTCCGGAGTTGGGAAAAAGTGTGGAGGCTACATCATATCCTACTAACGCTACCGGATATCCGCCATTTGATTCTGCTTCGGTAAAATAGCGTCCGTCGTATAAATCAAACCCGGCTATCTTCCCATATGCATGCGATACCAGATTCACATCACAGTTTTCTACAGAGTTACCATCAGCCTTTAAGGTCTGACCCGAAAGAAAGGCCATGAATGCGATATTCTCCGCTAATTGGGTGCGATCAGTAAGTTGGTCCAGCTCCTCCATTTTCGGTTGAGGACGCTGCCAGTATTTCCACCAGGGATAATCACCACCAAAAGCCCAGGGCCATTTCTGTACATAGATCACATTGTTACCAAGTTTCTCTACACTCCCTTTTACATCGCGTTCCATACTGTCCACCGCCGTGAACACTGTGATAATGGCAAAAATTCCTATGGTCACACCCAGTAATGAGAGGATGGTCCGTAATTTATTTACAACCAGGGCGTGCCAGGCCATGATCATACTTTCGCGAATCAGTCGGAGCAATAACATCGTGCTAAATTACAAATAGGAAGTATGCCATAGGTTCATTTGAGTCGCCGGCTCCTATTTCTTTATAAAAGTAGAATAAACAATGGCATCTTAACGCGAAAAGACACCCAAGGATAGATTTTTTTTCCTGAACCGTATGGAATACCCCGTTGGACCGCATCTTACCCTAAAATTCAGAATTATGCTATCCACTATCCGTTCCGGTACTAACCGGTGGCTCGCTGTTTTCAGCTCCGACGCCCGACATTATCAACTGGCCTTCCTCTGTACCTTTCTGCTAACCGGACTCTTCTCCCTCAAATGGTCCCTGACATCTTACCAGATTCCCGTCACTTTTGCAATAGCCCTGGCGACTCAAAGTATCGGTATTCTCCTCTTAAAACTCCCTGTACAATCTCTTAAAAGCGCATTGATTTCCTCTTTCAGTTTATGCCTTCTTTTCCGCAGCGATGATTTACGCATTATTGCATTGGCTGCTCTCATTTCCATTGCTTCAAAGTTCCTGTTTAAGTCACAAAACAAACATTTCTTCAACCCAGCTAATGTCGGCATCTGCGCCACTATTCTGCTGACCGGTAAAGGCTGGATATCACCCGGACAATGGGGCAGCGAGGGAATCTGGTTGTTCCTGGTGGGCATACTTGGATTTTTAGTTGTCACCAAGGCGAACCGTCTTGAACTCGCATTAAGTTTCTTCATTGGATTCGGTGGTGCATTGTTTATCCGAATGCTACTCTGGCAAAACTGGCCGTTGGATGCATTGACACATACCTTTACCAGCGGCTCATTGCTCTTATTTACATTTTTCATGATCACTGATCCCGCATCAACACCTGCACATAAAACGGTGAGGATAATCTGGGCCTTTGCTGTCGGACTTCTCGCCTTCTATCTGCAAGCTTATAAGTGGGTCAACGCTGCACCACTCTGGGCATTGTTCATCATGTCGCCACTCACTCCACTCCTCGACTATCTCTTCAAAGGAGAAAAA
>JBIIRF010000326.1:0-3269 GCA_044341715.1 Bacteroidia bacterium
ATTGGTAGCAGTACTCACCATCAGCGGACGACCCAAGGCACCGGCCTCCAGCACAGCCGTAGGAGAACCCTCCGAACGCGAAGGATGACAGAAAAGATCCATGTTCGCAATTCTATTCAATTTATCTTTCCCGTAACGCGCACCCATAAACTGCACACGATCGGTTATCTTCAATGACTTACACTGCGCCTCCAGCTTCGGACGATCAGGACCATCGCCAATCAGCCATAGCTCTCCCTCACCGCCCTTCTGACAATAAGAAGCAAAGCCATCCAGTAACGTATCGAGACCCTTGTAATAGATATCCAGACGACCACAGAAACCAAACACCGGCTCCGCTCTTCGTTGCATAGCATGAAACTCAAACTCCAGCTCCCCGAAATCCTGACCATTCGGCACAACCACTTTATTCTGCAATCGCACTATGGTAGAGATATGATCAAACTCGCTCTGCCCCAAAAACTGCACCTTCCGCGCATCCTTCAATATACTCTTCTCATAGCGATTAATGTACACCTTCTTCACCCACTTATTCTTCTCCAGCGCAACTTTATTAAATGCACCATGCGGCGTATAGATATAGGGAATTTTTAAATCGTTCAACAAACGTGTCACCTTATAAAAATCGGTAATAAATGCACCATGCACATGAAACACGGTACCCTTCTTCTGCTTCGAAATTGCATGCAATAATTTAGGTTCAAGATCGCGGTAAAACGGCTGCGCTCTGAACAGGATCGTCGGAAACGGACGCGGATACACAGTTGCATCCGGCGACTTTGTAATTCCCCAGATTTCCACATCCACTCCCAACTCATGCTGACTCATAGCCAGGTGATGCGCCACTTTATTCACCCCATTCATCCGATCGGGATTTGCCTTACCTAATACTAAATGGATCACCTTCATAACTGCTCGTTCTACGTGTAAGATCTCTGTAAGGTTTCGGGAAAAATTGCACCAGGCGCTAAAACGACGCTCCCATCCGGAATGCGAAAAAACAGCCTATCTACTTATTTTACAGCTACTTAGTCCCCAACTCCGGCGATCCGCGAAAAAAATCCCTAACCACTAAAAACAAAAAGAGGCTGCCGGAAACTACCGACAGCCTTGTTGACCGGTTAGGTTATTTAATTAATGGTCACCAATTTCGTAACAGCAGTTTCGTTGATGAAATAGTATTTTTTTCCACCCACGGTAGTAGTGCTTTCAATGTTATAAGGAACGATCTCCACAATACCTGTACCTGCACCGATAGTAGACATCTCGGTAGCACTAAACGTATGCGACGAAGTACCGGCAGGACGTGTAGCCATCAGTGTAGCACTTGGTCCGGCCACCACGAAGATCACCGAATCGGAGTTAGTAACACTGCCCGAAGCCTGCAGAGTATAAGCCACGCTCTTATCAATTGTTTTACCATTCGCAATAGAATCCACATTAGGGAAGGAATTGCTGGTTGTATAATTGATAGCACTCACCGAACCCGCACCGGTAGCCGACCAGGAAACGCTACCACCCAGCGCCAGACCATAAGGATTCGTCATAGCCGGTTGGAAATAATAGTTATTGCTTGAATTCTTCGTAAGGGTACTATCATCACACTTCACCACACCGGCATCCACATACGTAGAGCCACCGGTAGAAGAAGCCACCACCGCCACCGCAGTACCGATAGGCAGATTCAACACACCCACAAAAGGCATATCAACCCAGTTATTGGTATAAACAGCAGCAAACACACCATCCGCATCACCAATAGTAGGAACGGTATTCGGAGTTGGAGCAGATGGAGTAGGCGTAGACGCATCATCACCATCATCTTTAGAACAAGAAGAGAAGCCGGCCAATACGGCTAACAGCAGGAAGTAAGTAATTTTTTTCATAATATCTGGATGTTTAGGGCAAAGGTCAGGCGAAAGAGAGCGCCACTCAATGCCCAACAGACGGCATTTTATATACCCACTGGCACGGATACATTGTTATTGCAAAAAAGGAAATGATTCCTGAATTAAAAGAAAACCTGATGAAAGCAAGTATTGTAAATAATATAGCTATGAAAGCACTTAGGAAAATTAATGTCGCTTGGATTTAGTTCGTAATCAAAGATAGAGAATTGTTGGAAATAGCAATGGTGCGCGGGAGAGTATGCTGAGGTTCGACCAACTCACATTTACACGCTCTGTTGAGGTCGGTAACTCAGGTATATTTTGGAAATCTGTCCTGACAGGCCGCTCCTCTGGAGCTTGATTTTTTTCGCAACTACGTTGCTATGGATAGGTCGCCCCGATGGGGCTTGGGGTTCTTCGCAGCTCTTAGTCATATGTCGCTCTGATGGAGCCGGATGTAGTGGGTGTGGTGAAATCAGGGTTGTCAATAAATGTTGGTGATGTTTGTCGCCGATGAGTGGTAGCCGAGCGGGAGTAACGAAATCCGTTGCAAAATAAAACTCACAGGTGCGATGTGCCGCTCCTCTGGAGCTCGGGTTCTTTGTAGTCTTGCGTGTTAGTCATATGTCGCCCCGATGGGGCTCGGTGTTCTTGGATGCTTTTTTTTGCGTTAGTCATATGTCGCTCCGATGGGGCTCGGTGTTCTTCGCAGACTTTAATCATATGTCGCCCCGCTGGGGCTGGATGTTGTGGTGAGAGTAAAATCCTGGGGTGAATGAGATGCACGGTAGAACAGGCCGCTCCTCCGGAGCTTGATTTTTTTCGCAACTACGTTGCTATGGATAGGTCGCCCCTACGGAGCTTGATTGTTTACGAAATTATGTCAGATACTCGCTGCGCTCGTTGCGTTCCCGATAGCCATCGGGACGCCGCTCTCGCCGCGTTTAAGCCACCGCATCTCCCTCTGGTCGGGATTGATGAAAATAGTCAAATACGATTTTTCCTTTGGCGGTTCCGATGAGAGATACGAGTTCGTCGAGGGTGGATTCGCGGATTCGTTTGACGGAGCGAAAATGGCGGAGTAACGTGTCGGCTGTGCTGTCGCCGATGCCTTTGATGTCGGAGAGTTCGGTTTTGATGACGCCTTTGCTGCGTTTGTTGCGGTGGTGCGTGATGCCAAAGCGATGGACTTCATCTCGCAACTGCTGGATGATGCGGAGCGTTTCGCTTTTTTTGTCGAGATACATGGGTAAAGAATCGCCGGGGTAATAAATTTCTTCGAGTTTTTTGGCGATGCCGATGATGGAAATTTTTCCTCGTAATCCTAATTTTTCGAGACTGGTCAATGCAGCACTTAATTGTCCTTTTCCGCCGTCGATG
>JBIIRF010000327.1:0-3240 GCA_044341715.1 Bacteroidia bacterium
TTGTGGAAGAAGTCGGCGCGTTCGTTTGAAGAGATGACGAATCTCTCGAAGGAAACCCGCACATTGCTGGAAGAAAATTTTACGATTAATCCGATATCTGTAGAAACTTCGCAGATAAGTAACGACCGTACCATTAAAAATGCTTTTAAGCTGCACGATGGTTATGTAGTGGAAGGAGTGTTGATTCCAACCGATACCCGTATGACCGCTTGTGTGAGTTCGCAGGTGGGATGTAGTCTGACCTGTAAATTTTGTGCCACCGGTAAACTAAATCGTGAACGCAATCTGGAGTTCGATGAGATCTACGATCAGGTGGCGATTATCCGCGAGCAATCAGAGAAGCAATACAATATGCAACTCAGCAATGTGGTGTACATGGGCATGGGGGAACCGTTGCTCAACTATGCCAACGTATTGAAGAGTATCGAATACATCACTTCTCCGCAGGGATTACACATGGCTCCTCGACGAATCACCGTGAGTACCGCCGGAATTGCGAAGATGATTAAAAAACTGGGAGATGATCAGGTGAAGTTTAACCTCGCGTTGTCGTTGCATGCGGCCAATGATAAAAAACGGGATAAGATTATGCCCATTAATGAGAGCAATAATCTGGAGGTCCTGGAAGATGCATTGAATTATTTTTACGATAAAACCGGTACACGCGTCACCCTCGAATACATCGTGTTTAAAAATTTCAACGACGGAATGGACGATGCCCGTGAACTCGCTGCATTTGCCAAACGTGTGGTCAGTAAAATCAATCTCATCGAATACAATCCCATCGACGGTGGAGAATTTCAGCGTACTACCGATGAACGTGTCAATGCATTTATGAGTGAACTCTGGAGAAACGGACTCGTTGTAAATCTGCGCAGAAGCAGAGGGAAGGATATCGATGCAGCCTGCGGACAACTCGCGAATAAATCAGTGAAATAAGAGGAGTGTACGGCTCATTCCAACAGATGAAATCATTTGGCAAGTTCAATGGAAGGTCTTACTTTTGGATACTTGTTAGCCCTTGCCTCTTTAACTGATTGATGCTGCCTGATGAACGCGTTTCAAATTAAACAAACACCCAAAACAAAGTTGCTGAATGTGTTCAGGCGTTTACTCGCTTTCCCGGCGTGCGAACAATTGCTTTTCAATTCCCTGCTGCGAAATCCCCGTTCCATTGCACGAAAATTTGTGCCGCCCGATTATCTGTACAAAAAAGGTTCTTCCCGCAAAATCTCGAGAGATGGTATCAATTATCAGCTCGACATCAGCAATGTAGTGGATCATTATTTGTATTTCGGACTCGAGACCTTCGATTATGTGAAGGTGGTGGAAGATATTCAGAAAGCTTCCGTGATCCTGGATATCGGAGCGAACATCGGCACGACTTCGTTATACTTTGCTGCGAAAAATCCGAATGCTAAAATATTTTCTTTTGAGCCGCATCCGGATACGTTTAAACGGGCAGAGGAAAATATTTCGATCAATAAATTCAGGAATATTCATCTCATCAACCTCGGACTCGGAGAAGAGCCTGCCGTAGTGAAATTGTACGAGGTGAATGAACATAATCCGGGAATGAACCGGATTTTAAAAGAAGAACTTGATCTTCCATTCAGGGAAATCAAAATTGATCGCCTGGATACGATACTGGAATCGAAGGGAATCGACAAAGTGGATTTTATTAAAATTGATGTGGAAGGTTTCGAGTATTCGGTGCTGAAAGGTGGCGAGAAGATGCTGCGACATAAGCCGGCTTTGTTTATTGAGCTGGATGATAATAATCTCCGACACCATGGACACAGTGCTGCGATGTTAATTGGTTTCCTGGCCGGACTCGGATATACACAATTCCTGCGGGCCGATACCAATCAGGAGTTGAATGCGAATACCGATTTTAGCAATTGTCATTACGATATAACGGTCCGTTGATTTTTACACTATTGGTTTCATTCATCTGATTAATCCCTATCTTTCGGGTATGAATCTTTCCGTTAAAGAAATTACTTCAGAGGACATTGCTCCCTTGCTGGAGTATTGGTTCACGGCAACTCCGGAATTTTTAAAAGGAATGGGAGCGGATATTTCACTCCTTCCTGCGAAGGAAAATTTCCGGCAGATGATGGAGGCACAATTGACCGCCGATTATCCGCAGAAAAAAGCCTATGCGCTGATTTGGAAAGTGAATGATCGTCCTGTTGGACATACCAATATCAACAATATCACATTCGGCAAGGAAGCTACCATGCACCTGCATCTCTGGGATCAAACCCTGAGAAAATCCGGACGCGGCACTGAATTGTTGAAGATGAGTATTCCCTATTACTTCCGCAATTTTGAACTTGAGCAATTGATCTGCGAACCGTATGCACTCAATCCAGCTCCGAACAGGGTAGTGGAAAAAGTGGGCTTTACTTTGGATAAGGAGTATGTTACTGTTCCCGGCAGCATCAATTTTGAGCAACCGGTAAAACGCTGGATCATGACACGCGATGCTTTTCATGCACTTTATAAATAAAACGTCATGACAGAACTAAAGCCCATAAAACGACATATTGCTTTACAACCCGTCAGCAGAGAACATCATGATGGATTAATGTGTTGTTTTAAAATCAGGAATGGTCTTGAAAAAAATGTAGCGTTGAAACGCATCAGTGAATATGTACACTGGTTTTGCAAAGAACACCTCGAGCCACATTTCCAACTCGAGGAACAGCATATTTTCCCGCTGCTTCCTGCTACTCATGAACTGAATCAACGAGCATTGGAAGAACATGCCCTGCTTCGTAGTTATTTTAATCGTGATGACTTTACCGCCGATGAACTGATTGCCTTTGAACAATTACTCGAACAACATATCCGCTTTGAAGAGCGTGTGATGTTCAATGTGATTCAAGAGTCCAGCACAGATGAACAATTAAAAGAAGCGATGAAGTTACATACTGAGTCAGACCATTGTGATGTTTGGCCGGATGTATTCTGGACCTGAGTCTCTTTATTTGATATCGCAGAACTTTCATATTCTCTTTTTTTATTGAATGGAAAACGCTATATTTCCAAAAATAAAATGATCATATGCCAATCAATCAAGCCTTTCTCGCAGAACTAAAAGTTGAAGGAGAAAACACCAGAAAAATGTTGTCGCGTGTTCCATTTGAACATGGCACCTGGAAACCACATGAAAAATCAATGGACCTCCAGTCACTCGCCAAACATGTAGCAGAAATGTGGTCATGGGTTGGT
>JBIIRF010000328.1:0-3223 GCA_044341715.1 Bacteroidia bacterium
TCGATTTTTTTTCAGGCTGAGATTCTTCTTTTTTCGGAACTGCGTTGCCGTTAGTCGGTGCAGTTGTAGCCACCGGACCGGAAACAGGCATCTTCTGACCCTGGACATCGTACTCATGAAGACGAAAGCGCTCGATAATATCAATTAATTTTCCGGCATAGGCAGGATTGGTAGCATAACCTGCCTTCTTCAACCCATGCGACCAGCCTTTATAATCCGTGATTTCTAATTCAAACAAAGAACGATAACGTTCGCGGCTACGGAGAAAATTCGAATGATCATCATACGACTCCTGAACAGATTCGTATTTCCGGAAACATTCATTCGGTGCATCATCATCCTGATGAAAGGTGTTGCCGGTCCAGTCTTTATGACATTTAATACCGAAGTGATTATTCGCCCCTTTTGCCAACGGACTATTTCCATAATCTGACTCGTACATTCCCTGTGCAAGCGTGATACTTGCCGGCACACCGGTCTTCAGCATATCGGTGATAGCAGCTTCTTTGAACATCTCGATATACATCTCCGGAGTCATGCGACCCGAATCGCGTTTCTGATTCGGCTGCGCAACCAATACCGCAACATTACACAAGAGAATAAACAGAAGGTGGAATCGACGCATCATCATGATAGTTTCTCCTGCAAAATTAGACAGGAAGCAAGGAGGTATCCTCTCCCATTTTCCTCTACTATTAACAAAGCGGTGTTAATGGGATAAATATTGCATTCCGCCCGTATGGATGCCTAAAATGCGGTCGTTTTCACTAAATCTTCCCTTTTTGATCATATCTACGATAGCAAAACACATTTTCCCCGTGTATATCGGCTCGATTTGGGCAATGTTCAGGCTATTCCACTCATCTACAAAACGCCGTAGTTCATCTGTTACTGCGGCATATCTTCCGAATGTATAACCGTCCTCCATCGACCATCTCACAACTTTCTCCCCAATAGAAGAATGGATCAACTGATCCTGCTTTGCTTCCAGCACCTTTATACCTGTAAATGCTGCAGGTCCATCATATGGCTTTAAGATACCCGCCATCGTTCCTCCAGTACCCACCGGCAACAGCACCTGTGAATACTTCGAAGGAATCAGTGAAATTATCTCTCCGCAGCCTTTGATTCCGGCTTCATTCGCTCCACCCTCGGGAATAACCAATATTTTTCCTGCAAAAAACATTTCAGGCTTCAACACACCCGATCTGAATTGCCGGTACTCTTCTCTCGAAACAAACTTCAATTGCATCCCCGACGCTAATGCTCGTTGCAATGTCGGTGATAATTCTTCGGCCCTCTCTCCACGAACAATAGCTGTCACCGGAATCTCCTCCCTCCGACACATCTCCGCCAATGCCGCCAGATGATTCGACCAGGCACCGCCAAAACTGACGATAGACTCATAACCTCCCTCACGGAAAGTTTCCAGATTATACTTCAGCTTAAACCATTTATTGCCTCCAGTAACCGGATCAATCAGATCGAGACGTAAAAGTTCAAAACTGACACCGCGGATCGAAACCTGATCGATCGGGATATTCGGCAAAGACAACATCACCGTTTAACGGGTTGCCATAAACGGGGCTTCTCCCTGCTGAATGTAAGTTTCCCAGGCGACTTTCTCTCCGGGATATTCAGCGAAATGCTCCTTACCGTATTTATCCATGACCACTACAGCCACATCTCCGTTTGCATCCTTCACCAGTCGGGAAAGCATTGTCAACTCACCATCCTTTCGCAAATTCCAGCTATGATTTTCCGGCTTAAAAACGAACTCTGCTTTCAACTGGTAAGCTCCTTTTTCCATCGCAAAAACCGACAACGTATTCTGCCGGGCCTCCAAGCGCATTTGCTTACCACGATACACCAGATCCTGACGTTCAACCTCACCCGGCTTCAGCGAAACAGGATTTGAACCATCCCAAAACTCCACTACATTCAGAATCGCCCAATCAATAAAGGCCGCAATCGGATAAACCGGAATCACGCATAATGCAAAAAATAGCAAGGAACGCACGGTTTTATCTTCCACCGAGCCATTCCATGTGTAAATTTGTCTGGTCAACTGAAAGGTACCGAAACAACCGGTTTGAACTGTTAAGGTCCAGGCCAATACCCCGAACATCAGAATCCGCTGAAACTTTTTCATAAGCATACTGTTATTGATAAACGCAAAATTACGGACCTTCGTATGTTTCCCGATTAAGCAGCGAAGAACTTATCCGAACGAAATCAACAACTAAAAAATGGCCTTCACCGATAAATTTGCAAAAGAAGACTACTACCTCACCCCAGAGGGATATATTGTCTTCACCGAGGCCTACCATCTAAAGCGCGGATATTGTTGCCAGAGCGGTTGCCGTCATTGCCCCTGGAAAAAAGAACGGGAGGCACAACGCAAGAAAAGAGAACAGCGATAACACAACTTACATCGTTGTCAGTCTCAACTAAATAAGGACTGATTTATGTCCCGAAAATTCCTATTGCCCGACACCCTTACATTCGTTAATTTTACACCCTTCGAAGAAAGAACATAACCATGCAGCTCTCAGACTTAAAACTCGATCTCTCCAAAACCAAAACTCCAACCGGCACCACCCTCACCTGCAAAGGCTGGGTACAGGAAGCCGCCTTACGGATGTTGCACAACAACCTTGATCCTGATGTAGCAGAGCGTCCGGAAGATTTGATTGTTTATGGAGGACGTGGAAAAGCTGCCCGAAACGTAGAAGCATTCCATCTCATCGTTAAAGCCCTCAAAGACCTTAACGACGACGAGACTTTACTCATTCAAAGCGGAAAGCCTGTAGCCATACTTCCAACACATAAAGATGCGCCTCGCGTTATTCTAAGCAACTCGCAGCTGGTACCAAAATGGGCCACATGGGAAGTTTTTGATGAGCTCGAAAAGAAAGGTTTGATGATGTACGGACAAATGACTGCCGGCTCATGGATCTACATCGGCTCACAGGGAATTGTACAAGGAACATACGAAACATTCAATGCTCTTGCTGCCAAACATTTTGGCGGATCACTCAAAGGCAAACTCTGCGTAACAGCAGGATTAGGCGGAATGGGAGGTGCACAACCATTGGCAATAACGATGGCAGACGGAGTTTGTCTGGCCGCAGAAGTAGAAGACTGGCGTGCACAGAAGCGTGTTGAAACGCGCTATCTGGATTTTGTAGAACACGATCTTGACAAAGCCATTGACCTCGCG